>JBCCGX010000377.1:0-8608 GCA_039029035.1 Acidobacteriota bacterium
GAGCGCAACCGGGGGCAGCGCTGGGTGGCCGCGAACACAGCGCTGTTCGGCAAGATCCTGGCGCGGACGCGCAACGTACGGTCAGTGCTCGAGCTCGGGTCGAACATCGGGCTCAACCTGATGGCGCTGCGCCAGCTGCTGCCGGAGGCGGCGCTCTCGGCGGTCGAGATCAACCAGAAGGCCGCGTCAGAGCTGCAGGCTCGACTCCCCGAGGTCGATCTGCACCGCACGTCAGCTTTCGACTTCGAGCCGAGTCGAACCTGGGACCTGGTCTTCACCAAGGGGGTCCTGATCCACATCGCCCCGGAGCGGCTGGCTGAGATCTACCGGCTCTTGCACCGCAGCGCCGCGCGCTACCTTCTGCTGTGCGAGTACTACAACCCATCGCCCGTGGAGGTGGTGTACCGCGGGCACCAAGGCAAGCTCTTCAAGCGCGACTTTGCTGGCGAGATGCTGGATACCTTCTCAGACCTTGCCCTGGTGGATTACGGGTTCGTCTACCACCGCGACCCGAACTTCCCGCAGGACGACATGACTTGGTTTCTGCTGGAGAAGACCGGGGCGGGTTAGAACTTTCGGTCGACTCGGAGAGGCCAGGCGTCGCTTAGGCCTATGGATCCGCGACGCCAGGCGACTGTCTCTAGCGCTGCACCGTCTCTAGCGCTGCATCGTCTCTAGCGCTGCACCGTGACCAAGAGCCTCGGCTTGTCCGCCGACTCGCTGGTCTGCAGGTGGAGGACGTTGTTGTCTTCACCCGGGGCGAGCCCCAGGCTGTGCAGTCCGGCGCCGCCGATGGAGCTCACCGGCAGCTTGAGCCAAACCGGGGCGGTGGGAACGTCGGCGCCGAGGACGGTGGCGCCACAGTCCTGGGCTTGGGTGCCCCAGTTGTTCCAGGTGAGGCTGTTCTCGCTCCAGGTATCGAGGCAGACGTCGTGCAGGTTGATCTTCGTCAGGTTGGAGCCCACTTGCGGCTCGGCCTGCAACTGCACCGAAGCCAGAGTGCCGCCCTGCAGGTTCGGCACCGAAAACTTCAGGAAGGAGAACTTGATCGCCGTGGGCCCGCCCTGTACCTGCATCTGAGTCGAGTTGCCGAACGGGGTGGTGGGATGCATCTGGCTGACATAGGTGTCTTGCAAGGCGTCGACGATCAGGGTCTCGGACGTCTTGGTGTAACGGATCAGGCGGCGGTACGGTAGGCCGTTGACCCGCAGGGTGATGAGCAGATCGACCGACTGGTCGAAGGGGATGTGCTGGGCGAGGGGTTGCTGGTGGACGCAGGTCGCGGCATCGGTGTGGTACTCGTCGGTGCCCAGGATGACCTCACCGCCGCTGTTGAGCAGAGCGACCAGGCCGCTGTCGCAGACCGTCACCGGATCACTCTCGGGCTGAATCGAGAACTTGAAGTTACAGCCGTCGATCGGGTGGTCGCTGTCCAGGCTGACCTTGAGATACGTCGGGTTCTCCGGCGTCACGGCGCAGGCCGGAGGGCCACCGGGCCGTGCTTCGAAGTTGCCCAGGTTGGGATCGTAGAAGAAGTCGATGGGCTGTAGGGGCGCGCTCGGGCTCGCTCGGACGGAGGTGCGCGGCTGGCCGAATTGCGGCACGAAGCTGGCCACGAAGCCGACATCCACCGAAGTCTGCGCGGTCTTCGTCAGGCTGACGTTCTGGCCGCTGTTGTCGGTGACCGTGAGGGTGATCGTGTGGGTGCCCGGGCGGTCGAAGTCGTGGATGACGAACGAGCCGCTGGCGCTCCCACCGTTGCCGAAGTTCCAGGCGTAGCTGGTGATGAAGCCGTCGTCGCTAGAGGCGTTGGCGTTGAAGGTGCAGCGTAGGACGCTGCACGAGACGGTGAAGCTCGGCACCGGTGGGTTGTTGCCCAGGTTGATCACCACGTTCTGGGTGACGCTCGAGGTCTGGCCGTCCTGATCGGTGATCCTGAGGGTCACCGGCCGGCTACCGCCGACACGGAAGACGTGGGAGGTGGAAATGCCGTCTTCGGCGGCGCCGTCGTCGAATACCCAGGTGTAGCCACCGGCCGGAATCGGGTCGTTGTCGGTCGACCCGGCGGCGCTCAGGCTGCAGCTCAAGCCGAAGCACGAGCTGGTGAAGCTGGCCACCGGCGGCGGATCCGGGGCGAAGGCGTCGGCGCGCAAGAACTTGCCTTCAGAGATTGCCATGAAGCTCACCACCTCGGTGGTGTGGTTGACCTCCGCGTCGGCGGTGGTCTCTTCCTCGATCTTCACCTCCACGCGGTCGGCGCCCAGGTTTTGGTAGCGCACTTGCGAGCCGTCGGCGCCGTCATAAGTGGCCATCGCTGCCAGGAACGCGCCGTTGGTGCCGATGTCTTGGCCGAAATCGACCCGGTGCCAGTTCTGCGTGACGATGTTGCGCGTGTTGCCGGCGGCGTAGAACGACTCGGTCCACAGGCCACGGGCTGGCTCCATGGCGACCCAGCCGATGGTCTCCTGGCCGTGGCCGACAGTCTTCGTGTCTTCTTGCTCCAGGGCGACCTGGAAGCTGTCGCGGTCGGCGTTGCGCTGCCGCGTCTTGACCCAGCTCGTATCGTTGTGGGTCTGCACCTGGGTCAGCACGACGGGAAAGAGAGCGCTGGCGCTCAAGGCGTTGGGCAGGTTGACCGTCTGCCATTGGTTGGCGACGCCCTTGCCGACGGTGGCCGATGTGTTCACCGTGCCGACTTCGAGCCGGCTGCCGTCGGGCAGAGTCCAGCTACCGGCCTCGAGCACCACGTAGCTCACCGTCTCGCTGGCGTGGGGACCGTCGTGGTGCGGCGCTTCGTCGAGGAAGAAGGTGAAGCTGGAAGGCTGGACGCTGGTGATGCGCATCACCGAGGCGTCGGCGCCGTTGAAGCTCGGCGGCTGGGCGATGACCACCGGGTTGGTGTAGGTGCCGTTGAGCCCGACCGTCGTCGAGTTGTGGTTCACCGTCCGCCGGCCCATCTCGCCGATGATCTGGGAACCCCCGCTGCCGGGTTCCGAAATCGTCAGGAAGCGGTTGGTCGCGACGTTGTTCAGCACCGTCTGGCGACCACTGGGCCAATCGATGGTTACGTTACCGGTCGTCGCCGTGCCCATACCGAACTCGAGCTCGAGAGCAGCGGTGGTGGCGGCGTTCGAGGCGCCGGAAACGACCTCGCGGATCTGCTTCGTGGTGCCGCCGAGGCCGACGTTGGCCGACACTTCGACGCGGGCGCCGATCGCGTCGCGTCCCGATTTGTAGGGCGCCGCGGCCAGTCGCGGGTGGCTCCTCAAGGTAAGGTTCAAGAAGCGCTTGCCGGCGGTACCGGCCGAGAGTTGGTTCTGCCACAGCACCGACGGGGTGCCGTCCGGCTTGGTGTTGATGACGAACATGTCGATCGCGCCGTCGCGGTCGAAGTCGCCCGCCATGTTGCCGTGCGCCGCGGTGCATTGCTCCGGGTCGTTGTTGACGCATTGGTTGGCGCCGAGCTCGACGGTGCGATCGATAAAGCGGCCGGCAGCAACGTCCCAGAGGTAGAAGTAATCCTCGAAGCCGGCGTCGCCGCCGGGGACGCCGGGGAGGTACTCGCCGCCGCCCGAGATGCCGGTCGTGACGTGTAAGTCGAGGCGGCCGTCATTGTTGGCGTCGAACCACTGCGCGCCCCAGGAGAAGTCCGCCGCGACGTCGGCCGAATCCTCCATGAAGTCCAGGGTGCCGCCGCTGTCGGAGAACAGGTTGACGAAGAAGTCGTTCGGCGGCACGCTCGAGCAACCGGAGTCTTGCAGGCATTCGAGGTCGGTGATGTAGATATCGAGGTCGCCGTCGTTGTCGTAGTCGCCGGCGTCGAGCCCCATGCCGTTGTGGCTGATGCGGCCGAAGGGGAAGGTGAGATCCCAGGTCACCACCTCGAAGCCCTGCCAGACGCCGCCGGCGGATCCAAGGTTGCGGTAGACCATGTCGGCGTCGACCAGGTGGTTGTTGGCCTTGTTGATGACGATCAGATCGAGCCAGCCATCATTGTCGAGGTCGGCGAACATTGAGGCGTTGGCCGAGCTGAAGCACTGGCCGCCTGAACAGTACGCCCCCGTGTCGGTCTCGAAGCCGGTGACGCCGAAGAGCATCGAGATGTCGGTGAAGGTGCCGTCGCCCTCGTTGCGGTAGAGGATGTCGCGCTGCCCCGGCACCGCCGCTTCGTGCGGCGCTGCCCAGGTGCCGTCGTGGTTGCCGACGAAGAGGTCGAGGTCGCCGTCGCGGTCGACGTCGCCCCAGCAGGCGGAGAGCGAGTTGTCGAGGGACAGGCCCTCCCAGCGGGCGTTGGCCAGGCCCATCTGGTCGTCGTTGGCGACGGTCGGCGTCGGATCGGTGGAGGCGGTGACGTCGACAAAACTCAGGTTTCCGGTCTCGACCCATTGGTTCTGGTAGAGCACGTTGGGCGCGACAGAGATGCCGCTGCCGAGGACGCTGAAAGGATGGTTGATGACGTAGACGTCGAGGTCGCCGTCGTTGTCGTAGTCGCCGGCGACGGCACCGGTCGAGCCGTAGGCTTCGCCGGGGAACTCCTGGATCTTGACGAAACGGCGGCCACCGGTGGCACCGTTGAGCTCATTACGAAATACGAACGTCGGCTCACCTTCCTTGGTGACCAGGAAGAGATCGGTGTAACCGTCGTTGTCGAGATCGGTGAAGACGCCGCCCGGTCCGTGGCCATCGCCAGCCGAACCGGCATAGGCGGCGAGATCCGGACTGCTGCCGATAACGTTCTGAAAGGTGAAACCGACTTGCGCCCCGGCGTTCGAGGCGAGCAGGAGAAGGAGTAACCCCGCCAGGACCGGAACGGTCTCTCGAACCAACCTTGCGGAACGCTGCCTGACGTTGGCGGTACTCCGGATCGAGGCGGAAAGAAAGGTTTTCCATGACATAGCAAACACCCCCGTGATGCGTGGACCCTGTTGAAGAAATTAGATCAGTCTACGGGAGTCGAACCCGTAGTCCGCGACATGGCATTTAAGCATGGTCTGCCGCTAGAGGGTTGCTCTCGAGGATGAATTGCCGGTTTTTGGGGTCGAGCGTGGGCGGGATGAGATCAGATGCCTGTGAGGTCTGGTAGCCTCGTGGCTAGCTGGTATGCAGCGACCTGTTTGGACTTGCCTTTGATCTGGTAGAAAGAGGTTTGTGGATCAATCGATCGTTGGTTGGATTCTCGCCGTCATCGCGACCGGCGGCCTGCTGTACTCGAGCCTGGGTCGCGCGACTGGGTTCCACCGCACCTTTCCGTGGCAGGGCGGTGGTCGAACGACATTCTCAGGTGAGATCTCGATCTGGCTGTTCATCGGCTCAGGCGGTGGATTTCTGCTGACCGAGAACGGCGCTTGGTGTATCCCGGCCATCGGCGCCTGGATCGCCGGGTACGTCTCGCAGCATCGTGCCATCGCAGGCATCAATTGGAAGAAGAGGCGCTGCGCGCTAGAAATGCGCTCGATCATCCCGGTATCTTCGACACGTCACCACCCACTGACCTCGATGCGGTTCCTGGGGACCAGGTGGATCTCTATGATGCGGGTGCGTGTACTTTCCTTGGAGTCGTCGACAAGTCCGACATCAGGTGGATCGTCGATGGCGTCGCGGACATGGAAGAGTTGGGTCCGAACGACATCTATTTCTTGCCCGAATCGCTGGAGATGATTCCACGCTCCGAGATTTCGAGTGACTTCAGGTCGCTGGTGCAAGGGGCTCTGGCAGAGCGTGACGAGCTGGTTCTCAGGTGGATGCCACCCACGAGAGCTCCTGATGACCGCATCACCAAGAAGATCTCAATATGAGTCGTATCCAAGCCATCCTGGCTCAGGGGCGCTCCTTCAAGGATGAGGAGGCCGAACGGCCGTCTTTGGACGATATTGTTGCGGCTGAACGGCGGCTCGGAGTCGACTTTCCTCAGGACTACCGCGAGTTCCTGTGGTTTGGCTGAGCTTGGTTTCGCAAACCGTGTCTTGTCACCAGCGGAAGTTCTGGATCATCGACAAGCCTTGCCCGATGATCTTCTTCCTTTCGGGAGTAACGGTTGTGGTGATCTCTACGTTTGGCCCATCAAAGAGATGCCGGAGCCGAAAGTTTACTTTTGGGATCACGAGACGGGATCGATGTCTCGTTGTTTCGATTCTTCTGCCGATTGTCTGGAGGATTGGCGGAGGTAGATGATGTCGTCGAAGTTTGCGAAGGCAATAGCTCGCGGGGTGCGTGAGATATCGGTCCCCAACGATCGGGTGACGCTGACACGAGTTTCTGGCGGCACGGCGGTCATCGAAGTCGGAGGCGTCGATATGTACAGCCAGGGCATTTCGGATGTGGCGTACGCCTTCCTTGGGCTGGAGTACATCGAGCTACCCGTCGAAATGGAGTTCGTCTATCTGCGTGAGATCGATGATCCACCCGATCGGGTGCCGCGAGACGGTAAAGTGTTCGAGTTCTACGAGAAAGATGCGCGAAGTGACGGCGGCCAGGTGATCGTGGTGGATGGTCAGATCATAGGTGGCCACTGGGAAATCAGCACCGTCGGCTTTATCGTGGCTCAATCGTGTGAGGCCTATCGAGGCGATTTGCCCTCAGGCAACCGGTGGAGGCATGCGCTTGGCGATGACAGTTGACACCGCAGAGGCTGCGCTGACCCAACTCGCAGCGCTCGGAGCTCCAGGGCATCTCGAACAGCATGCTGTGCTCGTGCTCGAAGCGGCCGAGGAGATCCTCCATGGCCTCTCGAACATTGGCGTCGACTGGATCGATTCAGAGCTCGTGCGAATCGGTGCGGTTCTGCACGATGCGGGCAAGATCCGGCATCCGGCTGAAATGGCGGGACCGGGTTCCGATCACGAGGCTGCCGGACGCGAGCTTCTGCTCGAAGCCGGGATTTCAGAGCGAGTCGCTCGGGTCTGCTTGAGTCACGCCCGTTGGTCGGACATGGCGGTCAGTACGGAAGAGCTGCTGATCGCGCTGGCCGACAAGCTATGGAAAGGGAAGCGGCACGAAGAGCTCGAGTCGCGTGTTGTCGAGGCAATCTCGAACCACGGATATCCGAACAAGTGGGAGTTGCTCGTGTCTCTTGATGGCGTCTTCGAATCGGTAGCTACCCAAGGTGACGAGAGGCTTTCTCGTAGTCGGGGAGGCGTGTGATAGACCGCGAGCAAGGGAGAAGAACTCCGGCTTGGGTGATGTTGGTGCTCGGGTTCATCACCGCGCCGGCGGTGATAGGTGCGGACAGCATCTGCTACGGCACGACATCCAACGGCAAGCTGGAGAACGGCTGCAAACTCCCTTACTCTGGAAGCAATTTCACGGCCTACAGCCGGCTCGGATCTGTGGCTGGTCGCACCTATGTGCACTGTAAGGTTTCCGAGATCGTGTTGGCTGCCTACAACGAACTGAAAGACAGCCATCCTGACAAGACTTTCGTCTATGGCGAAACGGGATGGGCGTCCGGCGGCAGCTTCAAGCCCCACAAGACGCACCAAAACGGGCTCTCCGTCGACTTTATGACTCCGGTGCTGGACAAGTCCGGCAAGTCCGTTCCCTTTCCCACCAACGCCTTCAACAAATACGGCTACGATGTCGACTTCGATACCCAAGGCAGCAACGACGAGCTGACGATCGACTTCGAAGCCGCTGCGGCCCACATCCTGGCGATCAAGCGTGCGGCCGACGCGAGGAAGGTCAAGATATGGCGGGTCATCTTCGACCCCGAGCTCCAGCCGTTTCTGCATACAACCAAGGCTTGGAAGGAGCTGCAGGGGCAAGTCGAGTTTTCAAAGCGCCGCTCGTGGGTGCGGCATGATGATCACTACCATATTGACTTCGAGATTCCGTGTCGGCCGCTACCTTGAAGTCCAGTAGCCAGGCCCGTCAACGCCGGCCGAGCACGCGGACCTTGGCGCCTTTGCCGATCTTGCGGGTCTGGGCGTCATAGACGAAGACGATCTTTTCGATCGCACGGTTGCGGCCTTCGAGGTCGATCACCCGTGAGGTCTTGCCGGCCGGGATGACCGAACGTAGCTCGACGTTCTGGACGCCGCCGTTCTCGAAATGGATCTTCATGCTGCGGAATTGCACCGCGCTGCCCAGCGCCTTGAGGCGGATCTTGTCGAAAGTGCCCTTGCGGTGCTCCAAATGAAGGACGTCGCGCTCCACGCGATCCTTCACGTGGAGTGTGCCGAGCCCCGTCCACTTGTTCGCGCCGCGGGCGGCCAGGGCCGGTGTGGCAGCCAGGGTGATCAGGGTCAGAATCGTGACGAAGGCCAAGGAGGCGCGTAGTATCTTGTTCATTCGTGAAGTCTCCAGAGGGTTGAGTCAATGGGAACGCTGATCGTTCCTGTCTTAGCAACCCGCGGGTGCGGCGAAACTTGCGGCGGCGAGATGTTTTTCTTGCAGGCTACAAGTTCGTCAGCGTCTCGAAATCTTGCCAGGTCTCGCTGACCAGGACGGGAGGCACTTCTGCGAATCGGAGGCGGGGGATGTCGAACGCTTCCGGTGTGGCGGATCGCACACCCAAGCGCGAGAAGCAGAAACCTCGGATCTGAAGGAGGGGTTCTGATTCTGTTCCGACTTCGCAGACCTCCAGGTAGGCGACGAGGCCGGCCGACGGATA
>JBCCGX010000378.1:0-8577 GCA_039029035.1 Acidobacteriota bacterium
GCCCAGTCGCGCGATGAGGGCGAAGAACAAGGTGATGCCACCCATCTCCATGAAGTATTGGATCGCGATCGGCAGGCTCAGGCGATGCAACCGGCGGAGCACCCGCAGATCGAGCCGCCAGGCACCACGCAGCCCGAACTCCGCACGCATGGTTTTGCGACCGTGAATCGTCGCCCATAAGAACAGCCCGACGGCCAGCTGCGCCAGCAACGTGCCCCAGGCGGCACCGCTGGCTCCGAGGCGCGGGGCGCCGAAATTGCCGAAGATCAGCAGGTAGTTGAGGCCGCAATTCAGCACCATCTGCGCGAGACCGGCCCACATGAGCACACCGGTTCGGCCCAGTCCACGGTAGAAGCTGTCCGAGACCATCAGAAAAACGAAGCCCAACCCGCCGAGCATTCGCAACTGCATGTAGTCGGTCGCGATACCGGCCGCTTCGCGTGTGGCGCCAACACGATCAATGATCCACGGCACCAGGGGCCAGAAGGCGGCCATGGCCGCCGCCAGGGCCAATCCGATGTAAAGCCCCTGGAACAGGGCGACGCCCGCCGCTTTCGGCCGCGCGGCACCAATCGCCTGGGCGACCAGGGTATTGACACCACTGATCATACCGACGACAAAGGCCAACCACCACCAGGTGATGAAATTGCCCAGGCCGACCGCGGCCAGAGCGGTAACGCCCAGCCGACCGACCATCACGGTATCGATCAGACCCATCATCGTAAAACTGAGCTGACCGATCAGAACGGGAACGACAATCCGCGCGATGGCGCGGTAAGAAATATCGATTTCAGTTTTGTTTTCGTTGCTCTTGCTGTCTTTCAACTTGCTGTGCACGGCGAAACTCCCAAAAAAGAGAAAAGCCCTGGGTCCTCAAACGGGATCCCAGGGCTTCTCAGTACGGCTTTTTGTTGTACTCAGGTCGCTACCAATGGGCTCCTCTAGACGCACTAACCCCAGCGTTCGGGATAGCGTCCATTTGTACTGCCGTCAAAATTTGCATCATTCGTTCCTGATTTGAGCCTTTTTTTGGCCGGCCAGCAGAGTACCAGGCGGCCTCCAGCGCGTCAACAAGAAATTTTGATCGGATCCAGGCTCACCGTCGCAGCATGACCAGGCCAGCCGCCGCCATCGCCAGGGCGAGCAGTAGGAAACCGGTATCAGAAACTGTATCGATCTCACAGGTCGCAACGGCCGGCGTCAGCACCTGAGCCGTATTGGTCAAGAGCATTCGGGTTCCACCGAAGACCGAGTAAGTCGGCGTCTGGACGGTCACGGTATTGCCGGTGAAAGCGTATCCCGATGCAAAGAGGAGATTGTGAGAATAGACCGTGATCACGGGGCTGGGGACGAGGGAATACGTGTGAGAGAACGACGCGCGGTAGGCTCGCATGGGTCCGGGAGCACCGGGCGGCGTCGATGTCGTATCGAAGGGAAGACCGCTCGGGTAGAGCGGCGGAAGGGTCGATCCATCCCCCCAATCGATCGCTGGCGCGTTGGCGCCGAAGCCCGAGGTATCTCCAAGCCACGCGGAACTGAAACCGATCCCGGTACTGTAGAACACCGTGGCCGAAGCATCCACGGTGAACGTCGGTGGAGGATACACGCCTCCACAAACATCCGTCGGAGTCGACGCAACGGTGGGGGTCACTCGCACTCCGGCCAGCTGCGCCGAAGCCGAGCTCACCAGGCCCAGCATCAGGATCACGACAAAACAAACAACTCTCCCGAACGGTACTCGCCGTACTTCCGACAACCGTGCGGCCATGGCACACCTCCCTTGGGTTCTGCTGGAATGTCAGAGTTATGGTACCTCGACATTGCAACAATGGCAAATTAGCCTGGCGCCCCAGCTACTTGCACGGCGGCTTGCCGTTATCGCTCCTTCCGGCTCAACTGCTTGGTGGCGGTGCTCGGATCGGTTCGTACGTACCGTTCCAGGGCCCGCCAAGCACGTTCTTCGGTGACGAACCAGGCGGTGCGCTCCGGGTCGACTCGCCGCCGCTCGGCGGCGATCGAAACTGAAGCCGCCAGTCGGCCACAGACCAATGGGAACAGGACTTCGATCTCCCGCCCCCCTAGCAGCCGCTCCGCATGGTAGCCGGCGACGATCTCCGCACCCGCCGGCAAGGGATCGGCTTCGTCGAGCAGCAGGTAGGTCAGGGCGATGGCCAGCTCGCAGATCGTCGGGTTGTACAGGCAGTCGCCGAAGTCCAGCACCCCGATGACCCGATCACCCTCGACCAGGACGTTCTCGTCGTTGAGGTCGCCATGGATCAGGGAATGGGGCAGCTGGCCAAGGTACGGCTCGCCATGGGTGGCGAAGAGCTCGAAAGCCCGATCCACTACTCGGCGGCGCGCCGGATCGTCGACGTGCCGGATCTTGTCCCGATGGGTCGCGGCAGCGGTCAGATCCCAGGGGTGCGTACGCCGGGCTGCCGGATGGTCGACCGTCTCCAAGGCCGAGACGATGCCCGCCACACAGCCGCCGAGGTGTCGCAGGCGTTGCTCGCCGGCCGTCCCCGCTTCGTTCCATGCCACGCCGTCGACGAAGCGCAGCAAACGGCCTCGCAGCGTGACGCCATCACGGGTCAGCGCCGCCTCGACGACACCGCGCCGAGTCGGCACGATGCGTGGCAGCTCCAGGCCCAAACCAGCCGCAACGACGGTCTCGACGGCGCGATGCTCGAGCTCGAGCATCGCGCTGTCCTGCGACGCTGTACACAGCTTGAGCACAAAGCTCTCGTCATCGGTCGTGACGAGAAAGTTGTCGCTCTCACCGGCCAAGCGGGAGACGCCCCCCGTCAATCCGTAGGCCTCGACCAACAACTCCGCCAGGAGCTCGGCTTCGGACTTCTCGTCCATTTCGTTCAGACTCCTTTCCTCGCACTCGCCACGGAATGCTAACCTCCAACCTCCACAAGGGCAGGAGCTTTGCGATGGGCCGCGGTCTGGACGATATCGATCGAGCGATCTTGCGTGCGTTTCAGGAGGACGCCCGGGTCTCCAACAAGGAACTAGCGGCCAAGATCCATCTGTCGCCTTCGAGCTGTCACGAGCGGGTCAAGCGCCTGCATCGGCAAGGTATCTTGCGCGGCTCCCGCGCCGAGGTCTCCCCCAGCGTTTTCGGTATCAGCTTACAGGCCCTCATCGGTACCCGTCTGCGGGACCACACGAGCGTCAACCTGGAAGCCTTCAAAGCCTACGTGCTGGGGTTCGACGAGGTCGTCGCACTGCACCACGTCACCGGCGAGAAGGATTACTTCCTTCGCGTCGCGGTGCGCGACTCCGAACACTTGCGCGAGTTGGTGCTGAAACTCTCGGCCCGCACCGAGCTCGAACGGCTGGAGACGTTCGTCATCCTCGACGAAGAGTCCCGACCGCTGCCCGACTTGACCTAGGCCCCCTCGTCTTCCAGCACCAAGCCGAGTCTCTCCGCCCGTTCGCGCCATTTCTGGCGAGCGAATTCCTGCATGTCGTGCACCGCGTCCGCCTCGTCGACGATCTCGAGACCCAGGAGGGTCTCCAGGAGATCTTCCATGGTGACGATCCCGGAGGTGCCGCCGTACTCGTCGACCACCAGGGCGATGTGGCTGCGGTCACCCATCAGGCGCTCGAAGAGATCACGCAACGGCAGATCTTGCGGCACCGCCTCGAGGGAGCGCGAGAGCTCTGAGACTTTGGTCTCGCCGCGCCCTTCGGCGGCATGCAGCAGCAGCTCGTTCTTGAGCACGAAGCCCAGGATATCGTCGCGGTTCTCGCCGTAGATCGGCAGGCGGGAGAAGCGGATCTCGGGATGGGCGGCCAGGGCCTCGGCGACAGTCTGCGACGACGGTAGGGCGTGGACCACGGTGCGCGGCGTCATGATGTCGCGCACCCGCACCTTGCTGAGGCGAAAGAGGTTGCGCACGATGCGCGACTCGTCTTCGTGCACCACGCCTTCCTGGGCGCCGAGGTCGGCCAGGGCGGTCAGCTCCTCGCGGCTGATCACCGCATGCTTCTTGCCGCTCGCCAGGAGCCGGGTCAGCCCTTGGGACATTTTCACCAGGGGCCACATCGAGATGATCGTCGGCACCAGGATCCGGACCACAGTCGGGGTCAACTGGCGCCAGTAGACCGCTCCCAACGTTTTAGGAATGATCTCAGACAGGACCAGAATCAACAGCGTCAGGATGGCGGAGATGACCCCGACATAGGCTTCGCCGTAGATATCTGCCGCCTGCGCGCCCGCCCCTGCGGCGCCGACCGTGTGGGCAATGGTGTTGAGGCTCAGGATCGCCGCCAGGGGTCGGTCGACATCGTCCTTGAACGATTTCAGACGCGCTCCGAGGCGAGGGTTCGCCTTCTCCTGCTGGGCGACGAAAGACGGTGTCATGGAGAGCAGTACTGCCTCCATCACCGAGCACAGGAACGACACGCCGAGTGCCAGCGAGACATAGACAATTAAAAGTGTCATGGTGCGGCGGAGTCTAGCAGCTTCCCTAGCAGCCCGTGACGAAAGTCAGCCGCCGGCGAGAGCAAGAGATTTTTCGTCAGATCAAGGCGACAGAACCAAAGGCATACTGGAGTATTTCGCGGATTCTGCAACACAGAGATGGCGGAAAAGATCTGCTTGTAGCGCGGTTCGACTTTGTCGAGCCGATCCGCCCGCAGGCGAACCGGCTGCTGCACGACAACGACTAACCGAAGTCAGCTGACAGGGTCACCACGAAGGTCTGGTTGTCGGCGTTGCTGGGATCGCCGACATAGTAGTTGGCGTCCATCTCGACATCCGAGACATTGATCGTCGAGCCGTCACCGAGGCCCGAGGCGATCTTGTCGTCCGGCAGGCCACCCTTCTCGTGCCAGAGATTGAAGGTGATGCTGCTGGTGCTCGGATTATCGGAGACTCCGACCGTGAGCTCGCCGCTGGCGGGGAGCTCGACGAATTGAAAGTTCGGGCTGGAATTGTGATCGTTACCTTCGATCGGACCGGGAGCAGAGGCGACGGCTGCGACGGATTGATTGGACATGAATGTCTCTCCTTTGGCGATGGGTTTCGAAGTTAGCTTGGCAATGTCTTGTCCGGACAAAGGGGTAGTGGGACCGGCCGGCGAGCTATCGCACCCCAGGTCAAAAAAACTTCGACCAGTTCTGAAGCCCCTAGATATCGACGAATTCAGCGGGCGCTGCATGCGGTAGGCTGGTCCTCCGTATCTGCAGCTCGTCGCTGAATCGATTGCCGGCCACCTTGGAGCCGAGCACGTTGGGGATCCGTTCTGCGCCCCTCGCAGAATCGCTCGCCGACGGTCGAGGCGAGCTTCGCCTAAAGGAGAACCTCATGAGCCTGATCACTTTCATCCTCGGCCTGGTGGTGTACTTCGCCTTCCGGGTCGGAATCCGCGGCTTCTTCACCGTCCGACCCGACGAGCGGGCGGTGAAGACCAGCTTCGGCCGCGCCGAGCGTCTGCCGGGACCGCCAGTGGATCCCGCCGACCTCAGCGAAGACGAGCGCGAGCGCTACCAGTATCCGCAGTTGCAGGTCATCCCTCCCGGGGGCCCCTACCTGAAGATGCCCTGGCAGAAGGTCCACAAGGTTTCGGTCGCAACCCAGGCGGTCGACATCGTGTGGGACCCGACCAAGAACCAGAGCACCATCGAGGCAGTGACCAAAGACAACCTCACCACCGGGGTCAACGGCCAACTCCGTTACCGGGTGAGCGAGAGCAATCTCTACCCCTACCTTTTCGGCGTGCGCAGCCCACTGGAACACGTCATGGGCTACTTCGTTTCGGTGCTGCGCGAGCGCATCGCCAATTTCGTCGACCCTAAGGGCGCCAGTCTGGTGGCCGACGGCGATCTCGAAGGCGATGGCAAGAGCAGCATCGAGCTCACCGAGGGGGTGTCGATCAACGACCTGCGCAAGAACCTGCCGCTGCTCAACGAGTACATGGAGCAGCAATGCCGCGCTACCGCCGGGCGCTACGGCATCGAGCTCGACGCCGCCCTGGTGACCGAGATCGACCCGCCGCCGGAGGTCGATCACGCCCTGTCGGCGATCAACTCCACTCGCAACCAGGTGGCGGCGGACATCTCTACCGCCCGCGCCGACGCCGAGCAGCAGATCACCATGAGTGAGCGCGCGGTCGAGATCGCCCAGAACAACGCCGAGGCCGAGGTCGCGCCCCTACGCGAGCTGGCCTCGATTCTGTCGAAGATCAAAACCGAAGGCGGCGCCAAAGCCTTGCGCACTTACCTGCGCAACATGCGTGTGCCGCTGTTCGAGCGTGCTCGACGCGTAGTCATGACTGCCGAGTAGAGGAGACGACACCATGGCAATCTTCACTTTCTTCCTCGGCCTCCTGATCGTTCCCGTCTGTCTCGGTTTGGCGCGACTCTTCGGCCTTTATGCCGTGGTCGGCGAGTGCGAAGCCCAGGTCTTCACCCTGTTCGGCAAGGTCCTCGGGGTGCTCGACGAGCCGGGGCTGCGCTTCCCCATGGCCCGCTTCGGGATCAAGGCGTTCCTGGTCCCCTTCTTCGGCAAGCGCAGCCGCGTGTCGACCGCCCTACGGCAGCACTATCTGCGCAGCCAGATGGTCAACTCCGAGGAAGGCACCCCGATGGGCGTTGGCATCTGGTACGAGATGAGCGTCAACGATCCGGTGTCCTACCTCTTCGTCAACGCCAACCCGGAAGGCTCGCTGCAGGCCAACGTCGCCAGCTCCACCATCTCGACCCTGTCGAACCTGGAGATGGAGGAGATGCTGGAAAACCGCCACAGCCTGAGCCGCACGGTGCGCTCGGCAGTCTCGCCGCTGAGCGAAAAGTGGGGCTACCGGCTGGGCTCGGTCTACATCCGCAAGGTCGAGTTCACCGACCGGGCGATGGTGGAGAACATCACCGAGAAAGTCGTCAAACGCCTCGTCCAGGTGACCAGTGCGATGAAGCAAGACGGCGAGAATCGCGTCGGCCTGATTCAGAGCGAGACCGCCAAGAAGGTCTCGCAGAAGCTCGCCGAAGCCTCGGCCGCACGCCCCGCGGTGGTCGGCGAGACCCTCAACGAGATCGGCAAGGACGATTCCGAGATTCTCTCGGCGGTGATCGAAGTGATGGAGACCGAGAAGCTCCTCGACTCCGACGCGCGGATCGACGTCTTGCCTGAGGGCGCTTCGATGTTAGTGCAATTGGGGGAAGAGCCTGCACCAACAGCACCACCGACTATCGAGAGCTCTCGAGCCCGGGGCTGAAGCCCCGGGCTACGCTCTCTGATCCCTCCGGGATCCAAGCTCCGGGAGGAGCGGAAGTCCGTAGCCTGGGCTTTCAATCCCAGGCCGCCCTGTGACATCTGAGGCGCGAAATCGCGCTTGACTTCGAGCGCGCTCGAAGTTCTACACTGCCGGCATGACGAACGAGCGACTCTCGATCAGTGAGCTGGCGCGAGCCACTGAAGTCTCGACCCACACCCTGCGCTACTACGAGAAGATCGGCCTGATGCCAGCGGTCGAGCGGACCCTGTCTGGTGGCCATCGCCGCTACAGCCGACGCTATGTCGGTTGGGTGAGGTTCCTGCGCCGGCTGCGCGCCGCCGGCATGCCGGTCAATGTCTTGCGCCAGTACGTCGAGGCGTTGAACCGCGACGAGGAAGGTAGCTGGCCGGCCCGTCGGAAGATCCTCGTTACCCATCGCGACGAGGTGGCGCAGCAGATCGAGCGTCTACAAGATCACCTGATGGCGCTCGACCGCAAGCTCGAAAAGGGCTGCGATCCGGGGCGCGAATTGCCGGGAGACTAGATCATGCTGAACCCGTGCAGACCGCTGCTGTTCGCCACGATCAGCCTGACGATCGTCCTACCCGGAACGCTCGCCGCCGACACGCTGGCGGTCGACGACGACGCCGGTGACGCGGCTTTCCTCTTCTTCTACGACATCCGTCCCGGCATGAGCGGCCTGTTCGAAGACGGTTACCAACGCCACCTCGCATGGCACCATCAGGCCGGCGATCCTTGGACCTGGAGTGGTTGGACGGTGCTCATCGGCAACCAGCCCGGGCGCTTCGTCAACGGCGTATTCGGCCTGCGCTTTGGCGAATTCGATCACCGCGTCGACCCGGCCGGTGATCGAGCCGACGCGCGGCTCCATGTCGCTCCCTTCGCCAAGCCCGTCGCACGGCAAGTGCTGCGCCGCCGCCCCGACCTCGGCTCCGGCGTCTCCTGGGAAGAGCAGACTCAGGCACCGATGCTCGAAGTCACCCGATTTGCAGTAAAGCCCGGTCATCGTCAGGCTTTCGAAATCGCGCTGCGCGCCTGGCGGGACACCAATGGCGCCAGCAGCCGCGGCAGCGTTACCTGGTACGAGCTAGTGGTGGGGGGCAGCGAGCCGACCTATCTCAGGATCATCCCGCGCCACGCCTGGGCTGATTACGGTCGCGACCCGGGGCCGCGACCGGAGGTCGCTGACACGGTCGCCGAGATCGAATCGGAAACCTGGATCTATCGGCAAGACCTGAGCTACATCCCAACCGAAGGGCAATAGCTCAGGTTCGCGCCTCAGGGCAAGCTGACCTCGGTTGTGGCTCCCGAGCTCACCGTGGCACTGCCA
>JBCCGX010000379.1:0-8557 GCA_039029035.1 Acidobacteriota bacterium
GCCGGCAACCCTCTGAGCGCCGACTCAGACAGAAACTTCCAACCTCGCCGACCAAGGAATCTTCACGCCCGGTGAGAAAACCGGGATCTGGGTTCGTTCCTCTCCGCGATGGCCATCCAGAGCCACGACCTCGGAGGGCTCCTTCGGGAGCTCTGACGCACCAACCTTTACCCCGGCCGCGGGTTCAGCGCCGACGATCGAACCGCCGGCCTGGACCGGCGGAATTTGAGGAGCAGTGAGGAGAACGAGTCATGGAAAGACCGCAACGCCGATCCTCGAGCACCAGGCCTTACGTCATCCTGGTGGCTGCCTTGACCTTACTCGCGGCCACGAGCACCGTGGCCAGCGCACAATCCCCCTATCCCGATCAATTCACCCTCTTCGAAAGCGGCCAGGTGCGCCCCTTGGCCCTCTCCCCCGATGGCAAGCACCTGTACGCCGTCAACACGCCGGACAACCGGCTCGAGATCTTCAAGGTGCGCAACGAGCAGAGCCCTGTCGGTCCCCTGAAGCACATCGGCTCGGTGCAGGTGGGGCTCGAGCCGGTGGCGGTGGCAGCGCGATCCGAGACGGAGGTCTGGGTGGTGAACCACCTCTCCGACACCGTCTCGGTGGTCGATGTCGAGCTGCCTCGGCGAGCGCGGGTCCGGCGCACCCTGCTGGTCGGCGACGAGCCGCGCGATATCGTCTTCGCCGGACCGGGCGGCAACCGAGCCTTCATCACCACCGCCCACCGCGGCCAGAACAACCCGATCGATCCGCAGCTGACCACCCCCGGTGTCGGCCGCGCTGACGTCTGGGTGTTCGACGCCTGGGCGCTGTCGACCACGCCGTTATCGATCATCACCCTGTTCGCCGACACCCCACGCGCCTTGGCGGTCAGCCCTGACGGCAGCACGGTCTACGCCGCGGCCTTCCACTCGGGCAACCAGACGACCGCGCTGGAGAGCGGCTATGTGACCGACGGCGGGCCCGCCGCTCCCGACGGCTTCGGCTTGCCCGCCCCGACGACCAACTTCCAGGGCATCCCGCAGCCGGACACCGGCCTGATCGTCAAGTACGACGGCGAGCACTGGCGGGACCACCCCACCGGTCGAGTCTGGGATCACCTGGTGAAGTTCGACTTGCCCGACCTCGACGTTTTCGCCATCGACGCCAACGCCAATCCCCCGGCACAGATCGCCGGCCCTTCGGGTGCCTTCGCCAGTGTCGGTACGGTGCTCTTCAACATGGTGGTCAACCCGGCGAGCGGTAAGGTTTACGTGTCGAACACCGAGGCCTTGAACGAGGTGCGCTTCGAAGGGCCGGGTACCTTTGCCGGCACCACGGTACGCGGCCACATCCACGAGAGCCGCATCACCGTGCTCGACGGGGCCAACGTCCTGCCGCGGCACCTCAACAAGCACATCGACTACGACGCCTGCTGCGCCGACCTGCCCAACACCGAGAACGACCGCAGCCTCGCCCAGCCGGTGGAGATGGTGGTGAGCGCCGACGGCACCACTCTTTACGTGGCGGCCTTCGGATCGGGCAAGATCGGCGTCTTCTCCACCGCCGCGCTCGAAGACGATAGCTTCGTGCCCGACGCCGCGAGTCACATCGAGCTCACCGGCGGCGGTCCCTCGGGCCTGGTGCTGGACGAAACCCGCGGCCGGCTGTATGTGCTGACCCGCTTCGACAACACCGTTTCGGTGATCGATACGACGTCCCACGACGAGATCGCCCGCCGGCCGCTCTACAACCCGGAGCCGGCACCGATCATCGCCGGTCGGCCCTTCCTCTACGACGCCCGGCTGAGCTCGGCCAACGGCGAGTCGTCGTGCGCCAGCTGCCATGTCTTCGGTGACCTCGACTCCTTGGCTTGGGATCTCGGTGATCCCGATGCCGAGGCGACCCTGAATCCCGGCCCGCTGGTCGATCCCCTCACCCCCTTCCCAGGGGCGGAGAACTTCCAACCGATGAAGGGCCCGATGACCACCCAGAGCCTGCGTGGCATGGCCAACCATGGACCGATGCACTGGCGCGGGGACCGCAACGGCAACAACGAGGTGCCACTCAGCGAGCAGCCCGACACCGGACTCTTCGATGAGCGCCAGGCCTTCGCCGAGTTCAATCCGGCCTTCGAAGGCCTCCTCGGTGGGTCACGCCAGCTGACTGAAGACGAAATGTCCGCGTTCATCGATTTCGCCCTGGAGATCACTTATCCGCCCAATCCGATTCGCAACCTGGACAACAGCCTCACCGAGTCCCAGGCCCGCGGTCGGGATCATTTCTTCCTCGATGGCACGGTCACCAGCAACCCGTTCTTCCCCAGCCAGGTGGTCAGCTGTCAGTTCTGCCACGTCCTGGATCCCCTGGGCAATGCCGAGTTCGGCGTCGCCAAGCCGGGCTTCTTCGGCACCGACGGGCTCGGCCTGGTCGAGAGCGGCGGCCTGCAGCACATCAAGGTGCCGCACTTCCGCAACCTCTACCAGCGCGTCGGCATGTTCGGCGCCGCTCAGTTGCCGTTCCTGCTGCCGCACCAGGACTTCTCCCACCAGGGCGACCAGATCCGCGGCTTCGGCTACCTGCACAACGGTGGGGTCGACACCGTCTTCCGTTTCCTGTCGATCATCCCCTTCTCCGAGGTGTTCGTGCCGGAGGGCTTCCCCTTCGGGCCGGAAGGGGATCCCCTGCGGCGCGACGTCGAGGCTTTCCTGCACGCTTTCGACAGCAACCTCGCACCGATCGTCGGGCAGCAGATCACTCTGACCCAGGCCAACGCCGCAGAGGTCGCCCCCCGCATCGACCTGCTGATCGCCAGAGCCAGCACCGAAGCGGGGCTCCAGGCCCACGCGCCGGAGTGTGAGCTGGTGGTGACGACCCGCAAGGGCCCGCACGAGAGGGGGTGGCTCTACCTCGAGAGCCAGGGCCTCTTCCAGCCCAGCGAGCACGGCAAGAACGTCCTCACCGACGCCCAGTTGCGCAATCGAGCCCAGCGCAGCGAGCTGACCTACACCTGCGTGCCCCTGGGGTCCGGTGTCCGCATCGGCCTCGACGCCGACCTCGATGGCTGTTTCAACGTCACCGAGGCGAAGCTAGGGACCGACCCGCGGGACCCGCTGAGTGTGCCGGAGGACTGCGACGACGAGGGTGACAGTGATTCGGACAGTGACAGTGATTCGGACAGTGACAGTGACTCGGATAGTGACTCCGACTCGGATAGTGACTCCGATTCGGACAGCGATTCCGACAGCGATTCCGACTGACCCCACCAGATCTGCCGTACCGATCCGAGGGGCGCGGCGGTGCCGCGCCCCGAAGATCTTCGCCGGCAACCCGGAGGTCTTCCCTGCATCAACTGCAGCTTCAGCCCGGCCCCTCGGCGCAATCGCCAGGGCTGCGAGACCCTGTCGAGCTCGGCGACACAACGATCGGTGCGCAAGCCTCCATCGATCGGCCGAAGGCAGGATCCGACCGCAGGCCAGCAAAACGGGGGTCGACGCCCACGTAGGGCAAGCTCCAGCCAGATCGCTCGACGCAGGCCTCGGCCAGAGCCGCCAAGGCGGCGGCGCGATGGCCCAACCGCTCCTCGAAAGCAGCGATCTCGGATCCCCATCGATTGCCTTGCGCCTGCCAGTGGTGCATCGCTTCCAGAGTCGTCGCATACCACTCTTCCACCGAAGGTACGGCCGGGTGATCGTACTGCCGGAGGATCGCGTTGGCTTCTTCGAGCGCCCTGGGCTCGTCCTTCAAAGCCCGCCAGGATTCGACCGCCAGAGTCGTGGCGTAGAGGCTCCGTGATGTCGCCCTTCCATCCAGAAGCCTGAGCACTTTCTCGGGTTGCCCGGCCAGAAAAGCCGCATAGGCCAGGTCGAAGCGCCCGATTCGCGGGTCGGTGTAGAGCCCCAGCGCCGTCTGTAAATGCTCGTTGGCCCGATGGAATCGTTCCCGGGTCAACAACAGGAGGCCGTAGTCATGATGCGCCTGGGGGTACGCCGGATCGAGCTCCAGCGCAGCTTCGAAAAAGCGCTCGGCTTCGGCAAAGTGCATCCGATAGCGAAAAGCGGAATACCCCAGGGCATGCAGTGCTTGGGGCTCCTTCGTATCGAGCTCCAGGACCGACCAGGCGGAGCTCTCCAGCTGGCAGAAGACGGCGCCGGCCGGCAGAGGATCCCACCGACTGTCGTAGAGCAATTTGGTGAGCGCCTTGTGACCGGAGAGGAAGGAGGGGTTCGATTCGAGGATCGGTCGCAGCTTCTCGAGGCTCCGCTGCCGGTTATCGAAGCCTTGGCCGTTGGCCAACAGGACCGCGTCCAGGTAGGCTTCGGCAAAGCGATCATCGATCGGCCTAGACAGAGAGCGCGGCTGCGGGCTCGGCGGCGAGTCCTTGATCTCCCCGCGCCACAGGACGGTCAGGCAAGCGCCCAAAACCAGCGAGCTGAGGACTCCGACAGCCCGCGAGAGGAGCCCCGAGCGCCGGCCTCGGGTGGCAGTTTGCAGGCTCTCGACTTCGGCGACGAAGCGGTAGCCCTCGCCGCGCACCGTCTCGATGAAGACCGGCGCCCCGGCTTCGTCGTTCAGGACGCGGCGTAGCTCACGCACCGTGACGTTGATGTTGCGATCGAAATCGACATGGGTGTCATGCCCCCAGAGATGGCGCCGGATCTCGTCCCGACGCACCACCCGCCCCGCCTGGCGGACCAACAGCAGCAGGAGGTTGCCCTGCTGCGGTGTCAGGGCAATTCGCTGCCCCTCGTAGAACAGATCGAGCGGCGCCTCCTGCAGCCTGTAACCCTCGAATGAGAACATCCTCCTGCCTCCCTCTCGAATCTTCGCCCTGTCCTGCACTGCCGGTCGGGGCCCAGGTCAAAGGGAGCTTTGACCTGGCTTTTATCTGTCCTGCCTCTTCTAACGCAACGCGCTGCCGCAAAACTCCGGGTGCGGGTCGCCAAGGCCCCATTGCAACCCTCCACTCCAACCCAAGGAGCCGACATGCACACCATCGCACGACGTATCTTCTCCTCCCTGCTGGGTCTCGTGGGGCTCGTCATTCTCCTGCCCGTCCCCTCCGGAGCTCAGATCGACGTCTCGGGTCGAACCCTACCGGAACCACCTCCGGCAGTACCGGACCTGAATTTCAACAAGGACCCGGCCCAGCGCGTCTTGACCCGCGGCAAACGGTCGACCGTCGACGGCCGGGTGGTGGTCGAGGCCAGCCTGCAGCAAGTGGTGTTCAAACCCTTCGTACCCGAGGATCTCGTCGACCCCTCGCAGCCTTTCACCCTCGGCACCGGCAGTCTCCTCGCCGGAGGCTCGCGCAAGAAGACCGTGCCCTTCACTGCCTTCCACCAGAGCTCGATGCCGGTCATCCAACTGGCCTCGGTCGCCCTCTGCGATGCCAATGCGAGCACGCTGCTCGGACGGCGCTACCTGTCGTCACCGGCTCAGAACCCGGTCCGCTGCGGGCCTGGGCTGGCACATGACTGCTACGACGTCTCGGTCGTCGTCGCTCTGGGCAAGTTGAACAACGCCTTCGAGCTCTGGTCGACTCCGGTACGGGTCGAGGTCGAGCGCCCCAAGCGCCCGGCGGCCGGCGGCCTGAGCGCCGCGGCGATCCATTCGGTGACGGTGACCGGTGTTCCGGTCAAGTCCTCGGTTGTGATCTCGACGCCGGCCTATCCCGGCGACTTCATGGAGACGCCCACGGTCTCTGCCGATGGTCGTGTCCTGGTGGTCAACGGCGGCACGGGTGGCCTGCTCTACTCGGTGTGGTCCGATCCCGGCATCGACGACCCTGGGTCGCTCGCCGTATGCGACGCCCGGGGCTGGTCGACCTTCCATCGCCTGTCCCACGCCTTCTTCGATCCGGCGATGGATCCGTACGGCTTCGGCGACTATCAGCTACGCGATACCAAAGGGCGCCTGGTGGCGGACGGCGAGCCTGTCCGGGGCTCGTACCCGTGGCTCGATCGCTCGGCCAACAATGTTGTCTTCTCCCATGTGCAAGCGGTCAATCCGACCCCGGCCGAAGGCGGCTACACCTTCAGTCTGCCGCCAGAGTCGAGCTCGTCCTGCCTCGATCCCGGCTATGTGGTCGATCGGACCCTGACCGAGAATGATCAAGCCGGCCTCAGCACGGTGGGCTTGTGGACCCGCGGCAAGCTCGTCCACCTGGACGGCCGGGCCAATCTGTCGAGCTACATCATCAGCTTCAATCGCCTGGACAAAGACATCGCCCTGGACTGCACCACCACCTCGTGTCTGCCGGTGGTCGGCAGCTGCGCTAACAAGACCGCCGCCCAGGCCGCCGCAGCCCTGGTGCGGAGCCACGGGCTGATGGTCGAGGTCTGGGACGACGGCACACCGATTCGCCAGCGGATCAACGAAGCGCGCAACACCCAGATATTCTCGAACGAGAGCCACTTCAACGAGATGCCTTCGATGCAGCCGATGACGCCGCGCGACGTGACCTGGATCCTCAACACGTCGCGCAATTCCATGGAGCTGGCCTTCGACGACGTCTTCGCCCCGAACGTCCTGCTCGATGTTTCCATGGCGCCGACTATTTCCTGGGAGAACGATCCGGGCTCGATCCCCTACTTCGACGATGGCTTCCTGCTCGACAGCGCGCGCAACGTGATCGATTACGTCGACCCTTGGGTGCAAAACGCCGCCACCGCTCGGCTGGAGACCGGCTTTCCCGCCGGCCTGAAGCCCGCCGACTACGGCGTCTTGGAAGGCGGCGCGCGCATCGAGCCGATCGCTGCCGGCGGCTTCGAAGGCCGTGGCGTCTTCCTCGACGGCATCGACGACCGTATTCGTTTCGCCCTGACCTCAGCCGGGACCGGCCTGGCCGACACGATCTACCTCGGCCTGTGGCTCAATCCGCACGATGTCTCGAACGGCCTGGTCCCCGTCACCCGTGAGATCCTCCACTTCCCGGACGGCACCATCCTGCAGCTCAAAGGGGATGACCGCATCCGGATCAAGAAGCTGGGCGTGCCCGGGGCCGATGTCTTGCTGCTGCCAGGACAGATTCGCTTGCGCGAAGATCAGTGGATCCACCTGGGGATCCAGGCCAGTTGGAACGATCCAGCCGCCGCCAAGACGAGCCTCACTCTGTACGTCAACGGCTACCGAGCCTGGGCCGGTGAGCTGGCACGGCAGGTCTTTCGCCTACAAGCCGGGGACATCCTGCTCGGCTTCGACCCGACCCGACCCACGACGCAGGGGCTCAAGGGGTGGGTCGACGAGTTGCATATCGCTGCGGCAACGCTCTCGACCGCCGAAGCCTGCGCGCGCGCCAACGGCATCCTGGTGGCCGTCGATCCGAACGATCCCACACATTCGGACGCCATCTCGGCCCAGTATCCCAACGTCAGCCATGCCGCGGTGGCGGCCACCGTCGGAGCAGGCCATCCGCCGTGGACTCAGTTCTACTGTGAGATCCACTATCCCGAGGACGACGCGCTCTTCCGCGCTTCCGCACTGCCCCGGCCCTTCTTTGGCGGGGGCGAGACCCAGGTTTGCATCGACGACATCAACCGGTCAGGCAATGATCGCTGCCTGAGCCAGCAGATCCTCTTTCCCGAAGGTCCCCTGTTCTGGAACCTGCCGCGCCCGGTGTCCCGCACCAACGCCTTCTGTACGTCTTGCCACACCGACGCCGATATCGGACGACGCGCCACCGTCGATCCGGACGAGGTGCTCGTCGCCCGCCCGGAGTGGGCGATCGACGATCCGCGGCGGCAGCCGACGCAGCCGGCGCCGATCCTCTTCGGCCATCTACCGCTGCTCTTCCACGGCCACCCGAACGCCGATCCTAACGCCGGTGAGCATCCGATCGATCCCCTGGTCTTGCCTGAGGACTAGCTTGCTGGGTCCCAGCCTGCTCAGACATAGAATCTGATGACTTGCTGAGGGCTCTTGAAGTGCACAACGACGCATCAGGCATCGCTCATTCCTACCTGCAGAGCGACAACCATCGAAAGCTCCGCCAGTTCCTGGCGGAGTTGCCACGGGACGAGCGAGCTGCAGTCTTGACGGAGCCGAGCCTCTTGTTCGATGCCCTGGCCGACGAGGCCGACCAGTGCGTCGAGCTGCTGCTGACAGAGTACGGCGAATCGGTTGCGGTCTCGGGGGAAGCCCTCGGCGTGGCCGCCCAACGCGGCCAGGTCGATGTCGTGCGACGCCTGCTGGCAGCCGGTGCCGATCCCAATCAGCCGGCATGGGAGCACGACTGCGACTTCGACACGCTCCTGACCGGTGCGATGCAGTCGATGCACCCCGAGATCGTCACGATCGCCTGCTCGCCAGAGAACTTCGCACAACTGGAGGTCGGCTGGTTGAACGAAGCCCTGGCGCTGGGGCTGTCCTCCCGCAAGAAGAAGAGCTTCGACTGTTTGACGGTCTTCGGCCAGGCTCTTCTCGTCCGGCTCGAAACCGGAGAGCTGGCGCATCTGACGCAAGGCGACCTGAAGAAGCTGTCCCGGCGGCTGGCCCGCAGCAAGGCGGCCAACGCCGAGTCGATCGACATCGGGCAAGCTCTGGCGAGCCACATCGGCGCCAAGGCAGC
>JBCCGX010000380.1:0-8538 GCA_039029035.1 Acidobacteriota bacterium
GCGCGCTCGGTCCACCAGACGCGGGGCAAGAAGACGCCGGCGAGGTAGCAGTAATCGTAAGCGTAGATGTTGCAGAAGGTCGTGCCCCGTTTGGGCCAATAGCGCCGATGCTCCGCGCTCTCGCTGTCGAGGTAGTCGACGATCTTGCCCAACTGTCGCGCCTTGGTCTCGGCCAGGGTGCCGGAGCGACGCGGCTTGCCCTTTTCGCCAAGAGGAAAGGCACGATAGCCGTCTTCTTGACGGGTGACCTCGCGGCGGCTCTCGCGCAAGTGGGTCTCGGGCAGATCGAAGGGGGGAGGCACGAACGTTCGCGAGACACGGTCTAGCGCAACACGTTCAAGCGAGGCACCTTCCAACGAAGCGGATTCCAGAGAGTCGGATTCCAGCGAGACGGCCTGTTGGGGGAGCGCTTCGAGGAAGCGGAAGGCGACGAAGCCCTCGACCAGTCTTTCGCTCAGCAGGGTGCGGATCTGCCACCAATCCGGCACGCTGGCGTCGCCGAGCCGTTCGACCTCGGCGCCTTCGTGGAGCGAGCCGATGCGGGTCGAGCTGCTGACCCGTGGCTGGTTGCGCAGGTTGAGCTCCGCCACGCTGACTCGGTGGGTGGCACCTTCCAGGATGGCAACCGGCTGCGTGAGCCCCAGCGCGGTCTTCGCCTGGTCGAGCAGCATCATGCGGTCGTCGAGGCCGTTGACCCCACCGTTGATCGCCCGAGTCACCCGGGTGACGTCGTCGAGATCGGCCAGGGCGTTGAGATTGTGGGTCGCCCAGTAGTAGACCGCGGAGTCCACCGCGTAGCGTTCGGCCACCCGGTCCGGTTCGGCCAAGAC
This sequence comes from Acidobacteriota bacterium, assembly GCA_039029035.1. GTDB lineage: Bacteria > Acidobacteriota > Thermoanaerobaculia > Multivoradales > J023 > JAAELT01. The sequence continues at coordinate 831 of JBCCGX010000380.1, forward strand.
GTCACCGTCGTCGATCCATTGGGCGAATTTGCCGTAGTTCGTCTTACCGGTGAGCTGGATCAAACCTCGCCCGCGGTAGCGAAAGCCGTCGCCGCTGGACTCGGGTCCGTTACCCAGCCGGTCGGCGTAGGCTCGATTGCCGATCTTCTCCGGCTGGCGCGCGTAGCTCTGCGCTTCACTCTCGGTGAAGTGCTTCTTGAAGACCCGCAGGAGAGCGTCGGCGGAGTAGTTGAGGTTCTCCACCACGAGTCGCATCCGGGCCGACTCGTGCAGTACCTGGGAGAGGAAGTGGGCCACCCGGAGGGGGGTGTCGATGGCCTGAGGTGGCAGCGCGCGGTCGAGGTCCGGCAGATAGCGCTCCGCCCTGGCGTTAGTGACGCCGAGGCTCGTCAACAAGTCCTTTTCGATCTGCATGGAGCCTCCTGGAGTGGCGGCCCGCTCAGCCGATAGCCCATAAAGGGGTGACGCGCTGTGACAGAGCGCCTACGCCGGCGGGCCGCGATGGAGAAGGGTCAGGGCCGCAGTGTACCGCTGAAGCGCAGGCCTGGCCAGTACAGCCGCTTTGTGGCGGAAGGCGGCCCCCGTTCGCAAGTTGTGTGGCACGTGATGGCCCCTTTTTCGGCCAGGTGGCGAAGGTCCTCTCGAAGCAGCCAACCGCGACAGGCCGAGTCCGGTTTCGTTCTGTCGGCGTCGTGCTGCGGATCTTCAACAGAGACAAGTCAACTACAGGAGCAGTCACCATGTGTGTCACACCGAATGATCAGCTCGATTGGCAGGACGCGATCGGGCGTCGACCGACCGACGTCCCCCGCAAGAACCCACAGCAGAAAGACAGCCTGCCCCAGCCGCGAGCGCTGTTCCGAGCCTCTAGCGCCTGCAAGATCCTCTGCGGTTGGATCGTTCTCAGCTTGCTGATGGCGAACGTCTCGGTGGCTCAGCCGAGCCACGAGTTCAACTTTGGCGTGGTGAATACCTTCCTACGCTCGACCGGCATGTACTGCCTGCAGACGCTCGACAACTTCCCCGATTGCATGTTGGAGTACGACGAGGTACCGAAAGCCAACGCCAAGAAGATCGCGGCGGCATTGCTCTTCCAAGACCTCGACGTCATCGTGCTGAACGAGGTCTTCGACGAAGATGCGCGAACCGAGCTGATCACCCTGCTGCGACAGGAGTATCCGCACTTCGTGGCCAAGATTGACGATGAGCTGATGATCATCAACGAGGGTTCGGGGGAGGAAGAGGACGAGTTCAAGATCAACGGCGAGGACAGCGGCTTGATGGTCTTCAGTCGCTTCGAGTTCGAGCCCCTGCCGAACGAAGAATTCAAGTGGGATCCAGCGTTCCTCGAAGGCACCACCGAAGAGGTCGCTTTCATCCGCTACCGGGAGTTTACCGGTCACGACATGCTGGCGGCCAAAGGGGTGGGGCTGGTGCGAGTGAAGGACTCGGCCAACGATCAGGTCTACGCCATCGTCTTCACCCACATGCAGGCCGACTCGGAAGACGAGGTGTTTCCCGGCATCCGAGAAAGCCAGTTCGATGATGTGGAGAAGCTGATCACCACCACCCTCGGCCTGTCGCCCCTGGACCACATCTTCTTGGCCGGCGACCTCAACGTCCGGGGTGAGGGGGCGATCATCGACGGCACCAACATCTCCGGCGGTGACGAGTGGCAGCAACGTTTCGGTAGCGGCTTCTTCAATGAGACGCTGATCGACGCCTGGGCCGCGACCACCTCGATGGAAGACCTCGGGATCACCACCTACGGCAAGATCGACGAGTTGAACGACGAGAAGCGGCTCGATTACATCGTGCCCGACACGGCGTCTCTGACCGAAGGCTGGTGTGTGCAGCACATGCGCCGGCTGGCTCTAGGGCCGACCGATCATCTGATGGTGCAGGCCGACTACAACCTGGAGAACCCGCTGTGTGATCCGCGGCGTGCCTGGCACAATCCACCGCTCGACCAACTGGTGCAGGCGCAGAGCGGAACGACCGACATCACCGAGGTCGCTCACCCCGGCGGTGCGCAGTGGTTCTTCTACGATCTAACTGGCGGTCCCGGCAGTGCGGACGAGAACGTCACGGTGTCCATCGGCGTGCCGCTGTCGGATCAATACGACGAAAATGCCGCCTCGGGTGTGGTTTACGAGCTCTACGATCCGCGCGACCTTTCGACCCCGATCCCGCAGTATCGGAAGGAAGAGACCGACCTGAGCTTGATCCTAGACGACACGGTGCAGAACCTCACCGGCATCGTCCACATCGTGCCCAAACGCTTCTACCTGAAGGTCTTCTCGCCTGAGCCGACGTGGACCGGCGATTACACGTTCCTCGTCCACCAGCACACCTGCACCTCGCCCGAAGACCGCTGCGTGCTGTCGGCGAACGAGAGCCCGCGCCGCGTCGCGACCTTCGATCCGTACGCCTACGTCGGTCAGGATGACACGATGTGGTTCCAGATCGATGTCGTCGAGACGCCGAGCAGTGGCGGTACGCAGGTCGTGCGCGCCTTTGCCGGGCCCTACACCCACGACAATTTCAGGATCGAACTGGTCGATGCGGAGGACACGGAGGAACCGGTGTTGTTCCCGCCCCTAACCCAAGATCTTCCGACCTTCAAAGAGTTCGAGGGCGAGATTTTCGGCACCCAGTCCATGTTTCTCGTCGTGCAACGGGACGACGCGACGCTGGGCGATGCCTTGGAAGTGGGTTGGGATACCAATCTGACGATTCTGCATGGCACGAGCGGCTTCTCGGGCGGCGAGTGTGCTGGCGCAGACTTCTGGCGCGCGGAGCTGTTCTGCGAGGACGAGACCAACCCGGAGCTCGGCTCGGACGAGATCAATCTCCTGGTGAGCGTCGACAATGGTCTCTGGATCGAGCTCGGCGTTTTCCCGTTCGAGTGCAACGATGGTGACGTGACCCAGGTCATCGAAACTCAGCTCGACGGCTGGGCCTTCGTCGACAACATCCGCTTCAAGCTGATCGAAGAGGATGGGCCGATCAACCCCGACGACGTCGGACCGGTGGCGACGATTCCGACCCTGCCGCCGAACGAAACCGTGCGAGCTCGGCAGCACATCTTCTGGAAGTTCGAAGGCGGGCACTACCTGATGAAGTTCAACCTGAGCCGCTGCGCGATGTAGCAGGTCTGGCCCGCTACCGGCCCTCAGGCGTCGGCCGCCGGTGGCGGCATCTCACGCGGCGCCATGGCGACGGCGTACTCGGCCAGGATGGCTGCCGGGTCGCCGTCGCCAAGCATCGCGCCGTGATCGAGCCAGATGCAGCGTGTGCTGTAGCTTTCCAACATCTGGATGGCGTGGGAGATCAGGACGATGGTGGTGCCCTGATCACGGAAGCCGTCGAGGCGCTCTTGGCAACGGGCGACGAAGCGCACGTCGCCGACCGAGAGCACCTCGTCGAGGATCAGCACGTCGGGCTTCCACTCGGTGGCGATGGAGAAGCCCAGGCGGGCGATCATGCCGGAAGAGTAGTTGCGCATCGGCGTTTCGATGAACTCACCCAGGCCGCTGAAGGCGATGATGCTATCGGCGCGCTGATCGATCTCCTTCTTGCGCCGGCCGAGCATCAGGGCGTTCAGATAGATGTTCTCGTAGCCGGTGAGCTCGTAGTCGAAGCCGGTGCCGAGCTCGAGGATCGGCGAGATGATGCCCTCGACCTTGCGTTGACCCTTGGTCGGCTTCATCACCCCGGCGATGACCTTCGCCAAGGTGCTCTTGCCGGCGCCGTTGGGGCCGACGATTCCCAACACTTCACCCGCTTGCAGTTGCAGGTTGATCTCCTTGAGAGCCCAGAGCTCTTCGTAGACCAGGGCGCCCTTGACCAGGTGAATGAAGTACTCCTTGAACGACACCTTGCGCTGTTTGGCCAGGCGGTAGCACAGCGAGACGCCGCGAAGGTCGATGACCGGATCTGCCATGGAGTCGTTCCGTAGTCTCTCGACTCAGATGTAGAACGGGATGCGATCGGCCGATCGGCGGAAGGCGACAATGCCGATGAGCAGTGCGGCGACCGCGATGAGGGTCGCCAGCAGGAGGTGATCGGCCGGCGGCACCTTGCCGAAATAGATCGGATCACGGAAGACTTCGAGAATCGAGCGAATGGGGTTGAAGCGCACCACCCAGAAGAACCGTGTCCCCTCGACGATCGACTTCGGGTAGATCACCGGCGTCATGTAGAACAGGAGGGTCATGAGCACGGTGATGAACTCCACCACATCCGAGAACAGCACCGACAGCGGAGACAGGATGAGCCCGGCGCCGAGGGTGAAGATGACCGCGATCAAGACGGCGACCGGCAGGAAGGTCAGGGCCGGTGTGATCGGATGCCCGGTCCAGATCAAGATGCCGAACAGCGGCACGAAGGCGAAGAGCAGGTTGACCAGGCCAGAGATCACCGTGGCGACGGGGAAGACGGCCAGGGGTACCGGCAGCTTCTTCAGGATGTTGGCGTTGGCTGACAGGCTGTTCATCGACGAGACGATGGTCTGCTGGAAGAAGTTCCAGAACAGGATGCCAGCCAGGGCGTAGACCGGGTAGTTGCGCAGATTGAAGCGGAAAATCTGGCTGAAGACCAAGGTCAGCACGGTTAACAGCAGCAGCGGCTGCAACATGGTCCACAGGAAGCCGATCGCGGACCGCTTGTAGCGCACCTTCAGGTCGCGCTCGACAAGGGTCCAGATCAGGTCACGGTATCGATAGAGTTCTTTCATAGGATTTACCGGCGGGCAGGCGTTTCTACACCAATCGGCAACGCGTGGCAAGAAGGCCCTATGCTATTCTCGCAGGGTCGTCCTGAGATCTCCGATTCGGCGAAACGCTCGCGGGCGCCAGCGCCGCGCCCAACCCCAGAGTGCCGCAGCCGATGCAACTCAATGTCGTCATCCTGAACTGGAACGCCCGCCGAGACACGATCGATTGCCTGCGCCGGATCGCCGGTTGGAAGCGCATCGAGGCGCGCGTCTGTGTGGTGGACAACGGCTCTATGCCAGACGAGTCGCCGGCTATCGCCGAGGCCTGTCCGCAAGTCCGGTTAGTGCGCAGCGACGAGAATCTGGGCTTTGCCGGCGGCACCAACCTGGGGATCCGCACCCTGCTAAGGGAGTCCGGCGCGCCGTTTCTGCTGCTCAACAATGACGTCGTGGCCGACGAAGGCGCCATCGAACAGCTGGCCCAAACGCTCGAGGCGGAGCCTGAGTGTGCGCTGGTCGGCCCCTTGATCTACACCGCCGACGAGCCGCCGACGCTCCTGTCAGCGGGCAGCCGAAGCCCGGTGCTGCACCGCGACCACTCGATCAAGCAGCCGCCCGAAGGGCCAGGGGTTTATGACGCGGAGTTCGTCTCCGGCGCCGCTGTCGTGATCCGTGCCACCGTGCTGCAAGAGATCGGCCTGTTGAACGAGGCCTACTTCTTCGGCCTGGAGCTCGCCGATTTCTGCCGCCGAGCCCAGGCTGTAGGGCACCGCTGCCTGGTGAACCGGGCGGCACGGGTGGCGCACGATATCGACCGCGCCTCGGTCTATCGCGAGACTCTGTACGTCTACTACGTGGTGCGCAACCGGCTACTCTACGCGCGGCGGTTCTTCCGTTTCAGCTGGCCGCTGCTCCTCCTGGGCTGGTCGCTTTATGGCCTGCAGCAGGCCGGGCGCCTGTGGCTCAAACAACGCCGCGGCACGGCGACAGCGATTGCCCTCGGCGTGCGCGACGGCGTCCGCGGTCGCTTCGGCAATCAGAACGAGGCCGTTTTGCGGCTCTGCGGCGTGCCACCGAAGGCGGCCTAAGAGAGATGAGCATCGTGTTCCTCATCCCGACGCCGCCACCCGTCCTGCCGGAGGCTGAAGCCTACGCCCAGGAGATCGGCGCGCTGCGCCGCCGGTTCGGTGGCCGGGTGGTCTACATCAACCCCAACCGCTTCCTGCCGCGTCACCTGCCGGTCCAGCTACCTCGCCCCCTCTTCGGCTGGCACCTCATACCGGGCCTGTGGCTCGCAGGCCGGTCGCATGCGATCTATCAGATCTACAGCCCGACTCTCTACGCCTATCCGCTCCTCTCGGCGCTGCGGCGGCCCGTGGTGTTCAATCTCACCGGCCAACTCGGTGAGGCAAGCGTGCCGGCGGAGTGCTTCCGGCGCCTGGCGGCGATCACCGTGCCGGACCCGGCGAGCTTGGCACGCCTGCGCGAAGCCGGTCTCGACAACGTCTATCAGGTGCGGGCGGGTATCGACACCCGGAAGTTCCACCCGCGGCCGCAGGCCCTCGATGACGAGATCCACCTGCTCTCGGCCTCGGCGCCGTGGACCCACGAGCAATTCCACAGCAAGGGGGTAGATGCGCTGCTCGACGCGGCCCTGCGGGAGCCGCGCCTGCACCTGACACTGCTGTGGCGCGGTGTGCTGACCCGAGAGGTGCATCGTCGCGTCGACGACAAGGGCCTCAGGGATCGGGTGCGCATCGTTGACCAGTTGGTCGATGTCGACCAGGAGCTGGCGCAGGCCCATGCAACCGTGAACCTCGCCACCCGGGGCGATATCGTCAAGGCTTTCCCTCATTCGCTGATGGAGTCGGTAGCAGCGGGCAAGCCGGTATTGGTCAGCCGCGCCATCCCGATGGCCGAGCCGGTGGCGACGCGGGGCTATGGCGTAGTGGTGGAGGAGGTCACGGCCGACGCTGTGTTGGCGGCCGTTCGGCGATTGGAAACGGACTATGCTGGGCTGACGCAACGGGCGGCAGCGCTGGGACACGACGACTACTCCCTCGATGGGATGCTCGAGTCGTTCGAAGCGGTCTACCGGCAGATTCCATCGTGGGTCGCGCGCTCGACTCGAGCGCCTGCCCTGGCCACTCCGGGTAGCAAGGGCGAGTAGGACCGTGTTCCGAGTAAGACCGTGTTCCGAAGTAAGACCGTAACGAGTGAGATGGTGACGATGCGCTCGACGCTTGGAAGATTTGTTCATCGCCAGCGAGAGAACCTTCTCTTCACGCTGCGCGACACGGCCGATACCGTGCTGCGACGGCGGCCACCGATGGTGCCGCCACGGCGTCTGTTGTTCGATGGTCCGCGCGATCCCCAAATCTTCCTCGACAACGGACAGGAGTTCCTGAGCTACTACCGCGACCTCTGTCAGCTCGGTCCCGACGAGGCGGTGCTCGATATCGGATCGGGCATCGGGCGCAAAACCGTGCCGCTCACGGGTTATCTGTCGCCCCAGGGGAGTTACCTCGGCCTCGACGTGAGCCGCAAAGGCATCGCTTGGTGCACCGACCAGATCTCACGCCGCTTTCCCAACTTCCGCTTCCGCCACATCGATGTCTTCAATCGCCGCTACCACCCGGCCGGGTCGATCGAGCCGGAGAACTTCCGCTTGCCGGTCGAGTCAGCGAGTGTCGACTTCGTTGTGCTGGCTTCGGTCTTCACCCACATGTTCCCGCCGGGAGTGGCCCAGTACCTGCGGGAGATCGGTCGGGTGCTAAGACCCGGCACCGGTCGTTGCTTGATCTCCTTCTTCCTGCTGGATGAGGCCTCTGAGCAAGCGATTGCGGCAGAGCAGGGGGACTATCGCTTCGCCCATCGACACGGGCAGTACGCGATCGAGGATCCGCAACGGCCCGAAGACGCGGTAGCGTTTGATGCAACGACGGTGCGCGACCTGTACGCCGCGGCGGGCCTCGAGGTCAGCGCGGTGCA
>JBCCGX010000381.1:0-8535 GCA_039029035.1 Acidobacteriota bacterium
GTTTCGGGCGCCGCCGGCTGCCTGGCGGTGCTGCTGGCCGCCGCCGCGCGCTACCAGCGACCGCGGTTGCTGGAGATCGCCCTGCGACTGGGTGACTTTCTGGTCGAGCAAGCCAGGCCGATGGACGGTGGAGTGGCGTGGGGCGGCGATGCGGCCCGCCCGCCTCTGTGCGGCTTCTCCCACGGTGCCGGGGGTGTCAGCCTGGCGCTGGCCGATCTTCAGGCTGTCACCGGCGAAGCCCGATTCCTCGGTGTCGCGCGGGAGGGCCTGGCCTACGAGCGCAGCCAGTTCGACCCTGCCGCGGGTAATTGGATCGACCTGCGAGCCCCCGCCGGCTCGCCGGCTGCGACCACAGCGATCGCCTGGTGTCATGGCGCTCCCGGAATCGCCCTGTCGCGCCTAGGCCTCCTGCAGGCGTTGGGCGACGACGAGGCGATCCGAGCCGAGCTCGACGTCGCGCTCGCGACCACCGTACAGAACCTGCGCGCCGAATCGAGCGCAACCGGCCCACCCGGCTCCGAGAGGCCGCTGCCGCTGGGCAATATCTCGCTCTGCCACGGTGCTTTCGGCAATGCCGACGTGCTGCTGCTGGCGGCCCGCCGCCTGGGCCAGCCAGCGCTCGAACAGCTCGCCCGCGATATCGGTCGACTGGCCGTCCGGCAGGTCGAAGCGCGCGGGCTGAGCTGGCCGTCGGGCAACCCCGGGATGCACCCGACCCCCGGCCTGATGCTCGGCGACGCCGGGGCCGGGACCTTCTACCTGCGTCTGCATGACCCGGATGGCATCCCATCGCCGCTGTGGGTCCGACCCTGATAGTTATGTACCGTCTCCCGATAGCCAAGTCCATGGGCCCCAAGAATCAACGGAGAGGTCTGAAAACCACCGCCGGGAAAGGCCCGGAGTGAAGGCATTGGTCAAAAAATCGACCGATTAGCATTTTTCTTTGCGGATCTTCCGACCCTTTGTCGCGTTGCTCATAAGGCTTGGTCAATTCAGAACCTGGAGTCTGCCTAGAGGCGCTCCGCAACCCGAGAGGAAGAATCGATGAAAGCTACCGTCACGAGCCTCGTTTGCGCTCTCGCTTTGGGCTCGCTGCCTGCGAATGCGCAGACGGTTGCTCAGAACCGAGGGACTGATGCGCGAGTCGACTACGCATCCCTGAAACAGTTCGGCCCCTGGGACGACCGCAACTACCAGTTGACGGCCGAGGATCTCGAGCTCCTGGCCGACAACGAGAAAGATCTCTATGTTCTGGTGCCGGCTTTTTTCCGTGTCGAGCTGCGTCGCGAGCGTCCCAATATGTTGCGTGAAGGCCCGGTGCAGTACCCGCGCAGCTCCTTGCCGTGGTTCAAGAATCTCTATGGCGGCTACCTGGTCGACGGCCGGCTGTACAAAGCGGTGCGTTACCAGAACGGCCTCTACGAGGTCGACACCAGCGCCGCACCCGGCGTCGCCGAGGAGAACTGGTCCGCGGCTCGGTTCCTCGATGGCGAGGTTCGCGTCACTACCCCGGAAGGGGCCGCCGAGTCAGCCATCGCGATCAACCCGGTGAATCCGGATCTGGTGGTCGCCGGTACCAACGGGCCGCTTTTCGGTCAGACCATGCACTTTTCCACCGACGGTGGTGAGACCTGGGCCAGCGCGCCCAACCTGACCGGCAACGAATGCTGCGATCCCACCGTTGCCTGGTCATCGGACGGCACCAAGGCCTATACCGCGACCCTCGGCTCGACGGTGTGGTTCTACCGCTCGGGAGACGGCGGCCAAACCTGGACCGACCTCGCAACCATCACCCCGGGCGACGACCGGCGCGAGATCGGCACCGGTGGAGTCGACAAGGAATACATCCATGTCGATCTCTTCCCGACCTCGGCCTTCCTCGATCGGATCTACCTGTCGTGGCACGAAGGCAACGTGATGTTCACCTCCTACTCGGCGGACCGGGGCAACACCTGGTCAGCACCCAACAGCTTCGGTACCGCCACCAACGTGCGCGGCATCGGTAGCGATTTGGTGACCGACAAGGACGGCAACGTGTACCACTTCTGGCCGGCCTTCAACAATCCCAACATCTGGGTCTCCAAGTCGGAAGACGGCGGTGACAACTGGAACGCCAACGTCGAAGTAGCGGCCACCCAGGGGTCCTTCGACTGGCCGATCCCGGCCATGGACTCGCGCTTTGCCTGGATCTACGTCTCGGCCGGTGCCGACCTCTCCGACGGCCCCTACGGCAACAGCCTGTACGCCGCTTGGACCGACACCATCGATCCGGAAGCGGCCGGCGCCAACAACAATCACACCCACATCCAGGTCGCCTACTCGCGCGACGGCGGCGACACCTGGACGGTGACCACGCCGCACGAGACCGACGATGGTGACACCGTCGATCGCTTCAACCAATGGCTGGCCGTCGGCCCCGACGGCACGGTCTACGTCATTTTCTACGACACGCGTCAGGATCTGCCCGGGCGTAGCGACGTCGATCTCTACTTCTCGACCTCGACCGACGGGGCCCAGACCTGGGGCACGCCCGAGCGTCTGACCAGTGTCACCAGCATGCACATCTCGAACGGCTTCGAGTGGGGCGACTACAACGGTCTCGATATCGTGTTGAACAACCTGATCGCGATCTACACCGACAACCGCAACGAAGGCGGCGGTGGCGGCGACTCGGTCGACGCCTACGCCATTGGCCGGACCACCGGCCCGGCGGATCTGATCTTCGCCGACGGATTCGAGTCCGGTAACACGAACGCCTGGTAATAGCTCTCAGGCTCCCTTTTCGCCGGGAGCCGGGGCGGGCATGCCGATGTCTCGGGCCGGTTGAGGTCGTTGTCCCCTTCCTCTTCTGGCCGAGGCCTCGCGCTGAGGCCCGCCCCGGCTCCCAGTGAGTCTAAACGGCTCCGGTGCGTTTAGCCGCTCCCGCCGATCTCGATCAGCGGCCAGTCGCGAAAAGCCAGGGTGCGGATGGCGGTTTGCCAGATCACCAGCTTCTTGGTCGCCAGGCGGTCGCGACCCGAGGCGATCTCCTGGGCCAGCCGGCGGCGCGTCGCCGCCTCGCCGCCGCCGTCGATCGCGATGCGGTCGAGGGGGCGTTCGAGGTAGAAGCTCAGCTGCTCAGCCAGCCCGGCGGAGCGCCCCCACTCGTCGCTGGTCTCGGAGTAGATATTGGTGAAGCTGTCGCCGAGCAGCAGGATCTCGGCCCGCTTGTCGAGCTGCCAGGGTTGACCGCGGCGCGACACCACCCGCTGGACTTGCACCGTTTCCGGCAGGTAGAGCTGCGGCCGCCCGGGTAGCGTCAGGCTATGGCGCAGGTCGCCGGTGCCGGTGACCTCCGCAGGGCGCCTGCGCCAGGTGACCGACGACCCGGTGAAGGGCAGGTCGAGGCGGGCGATCTCGTCGGCCAGGGCACGGGCCGCAGCGTCGAGCCCTTCCGGGCTCCAGTGGGAGTCGGCGCGCAGGTACTGCTCGCTGCCGGTTGCCCGGCGCTGGGCCGACAGAACCGCCGAGGGTTCGAACACCGTGATGCCATGCTGCTCGAGATCGGTGCGAAACTCGGCGAACGAGGGATTGTGCAGTGCCGTATCCCCCGGATCATCTGTCAGCTCCGGGGCCAACGGCTCAGGATGGACCATCGGCTTGGTTGGCGCGAGGAAGACGATCAGGTGGATCCCGCGCGCCTCGAGCTGGCGGTGAAAATCGATGATCGCCGGGCGCGGGTCGAGCTGCGGTGCTGGCCGCCAGGCCGGGGCCGCACGCTGGCGACGTTCGAGTGCGACGGGGTCGAGGAAGGGCGGCCCAGTGAGGTAATCGAAGCCGCCGCGCAGGAAGAGCCACCGGTCGCGGCCGGCGTAGATGTTGTCGTTGGCCGGTGCGCCGACCGCCGCCAGCAGGAGGTGGGCGGGGGGCAAGGCGCGCAGATGCGAGCTCTCTTCCAGCCGGCGTTCGAAGGCGTCGATGCCTTGCTCGAGCACCCGATTGGCCGCCAGAGTGGTGGGCGAGGCCCGCCAGGTCCGCCAGGCCTCGGGCAACGAGGCGAAGAGACCGGCGAAGGGTCCAGGCTGATCCTCTGTGTCACCGTCGGGCAAGACCAGGCGCGCGGCGGCACCTGAGAGCAGAATCGCCAGGCAAGCGCCGATGAAGAGGCGGTGCCAGGCTTGGCTCGCAAACGGTTTCTCGGGCGCGGCAGGGGAGGAGTGCATGATCAGAAGATGAAGTAGATGAACGGGTTGTAGCCCTGGGTGTCCATCGCCACCAGGGCGATGAGCAGCAGCAGGAGGCAGCCGAGGGCGCGTGCTCGGCTCAGGCGGCCGACGATGTCCCAGGTCTGGGGTGCGGCGAAGGCCAACCCGGCAGCGATAACCAGGGTGGTCAAGTAGTAGGGCTGGTAGATCAGGCCGCCGAGGAGGGCCGCCTCCGGTCGTGGCGTGGCCAGCCCGGTCATGCTCGCCAGGTAGGCGAGGGCGGAGGAGAGGTCCGGCGAACGGAAGAAGACCCAGGCGATGAGCACGAACAGGAAGGTCAGTGCGACCCGCAGCTTTGCCGGTAGGGCGGCGGTGGCGGCCTCGCCGCCGCGGCTACGCTCGGCAGCGAGCAGCAGACCGTGGATCGCCCCCCAGATGACGAAGGTCCAGGCGGCGCCGTGCCACAGGCCGCCGAGCAGCATGACGATGGCCAGGTTCAGGTAGGTGCGCCGCGCCCCGTGACGATTGCCGCCCAGAGGGATGTAGAGGTAGTCGCGCAGCCAGCGCGACAGCGACATGTGCCAGCGGCGCCAAAACTCGGTGATCGACTTCGACTTGTACGGCGAATCGAAGTTCTTGGGGAAGGTGAAGCCGAGCATCAGGCCGAGGCCGATCGCCATGTCTGAGTAGCCTGAAAAGTCGAAGTAGATCTGGAAGGCGTAGGCGAAGGCGCCATACCAGGCATCCAGGGGCTGCACCGAAGCGGCTTCGAAGGTGGTGTCGGCGATCTTGCCGCAGGGGTTGGCCAGCAGCACTTTCTTGGCCATGCCGAGACAGAAGAAGCCGAAGCCGCGCGCCACCTTCTCGATCGTGTGGGTGCGCGAGGCCAGCTGGTCGGCGACCTCGGAGAAGCGCAGGATCGGTCCGGCCACCAGCTGCGGGAACAGCGATACGTAGCAAGCGAAGTCGATCGGGTCGCGCAGCGCCGCGCAGCGCCCCCGGTAGACGTCGATGCTGTAGCTCATCGACTGAAAGGTGTAGAAGCTGATGCCCAAGGGCAAAGTGACGCGTAGCGCCGTGTCGAGGCCGAGATCGGGTGACACCCAACCGAGGTTCGCCAACTGCCCGAGCATGGCGTTGATGCTGTCGACGCCGAAGTTGAAGTATTTGAAGAAGCCGAGCAGGGAGAGGTTGCTGACGATCGAGACGGTGAGCGCCCGGCGCTGTGCGCGGCTGCGCTCGCCCGGCTCCAGGACCGGGATCGGCCGCCGATTGAAGACACCTTGGCCAGCGATCGCCAGGCCACAGAAATAGTCCACCGTGGTCGAGAACAGCATCAGCACCACGAAGACCGGGTTCGCCCAGCCGTAGAACAGGTAGCTCAAGACCACCAGGCCGAGGTGGCGCAGGCGCCGCGGCAGGGCGTAGTAGACCCCCAGGGCCAGGGGTAGGAAGTAGAAGCAGAAGAGATGGGAGCTGAAAACCATCAGGCGACCGCCCCTACAGAGCTGGATTCGGACCGCTGTACGGCCCGAGATTGAAATCTCGGGCTGCCCTGGGGTTCAACCCGGGTTGTGGGGCAGTGGGGGCAACGACCATTCAATCCACGTCCGCGCTGAAGTACTGCGTGCCGCTCGGCGGACTCTCCAACGTTTCGGAGAGCACCAGAGCCTCGAGCTCTTCATGATCGAAGAACGGTTCCAGGGTCAGCTCGTAGGTTTGCGCGATCGGCCGTTGACCGATCGGCAGGGCTTCGGCGTCGGCCAGCACACGATGGACCACTCGCACCGTCGAGCCCGCGACCGGCACGGACTCGCTCCCGCCGTCGTCGAGGATCGCCTCGACCCGGTACTCGAACAAGGCCAACGCCTCGCGGTAGGGCGCGATGGCGTCCAGCGACGGCACCTCCGAACGCCGCTCGAGCCGGGCGCGCAGACGGATTCGATCAATGCTCGGACGCTCCGCCAGCAGCTCGGCGTAGCGCCGATGGCTCTCGGCCGCTTCCTCGGCGCTGAGCGGGCGATCGTAGATCGCCACCCCTTCCAGGCGACCGTGCCAGGCATCGCCCCGCGGCCACTCGCTGCCGAAGATCAGGGGGCGTGGCTTCCAGTGGAAGAAGCCGTCCTGAAGGGCGTCGGTGTCGACCACCTGACGACCGTCGAGGTAGGCGCGCAGCCGGCCCGGGGTGTAGGTCACCACCACATGAGTCGGCTGGCCTGGTGTGACCGGGCCGAGGTCGATCTGCGGCTTGTCGGCGTTATTGCCCGTGGTCGCGGTGCGCAGGCGGAAGACCAGCCGGTCGCCGATCTGACCGAGGGTGAAGTTGCGCGAGCGCGTGCCGCCGGAGAAGGTGATGATGCGCGCCAAGGTGCCTTCGGCGACCGAGCGTGCGGGGGTCAGTGTGGCTTCCAGGGTGAGCTCGTTGGTCCGCCGGGCCCCTTCGAAGACACCGAGCACGCTGTCGTCGTCGGTGACGAAGGTTCCGCCGGCGAGCTCCATGGCGAAGTTGCGATCGAGCCAAGCTCGGCCTTGGGACGAGAGGCGGGCGGTGCGCTGGCTGCCGGTGGCCGGGTCCGTGACCTCGTTGAAGCCCTTGACGGTCTGCCACAAGAAAAGGAGCCCGCGTCCATCGCTCGGCCAGGCCGGCGGAGCGATCTCGACTTCTGTCCTCGGCAGTGTGTTGGGCGATTGCGCCGTGTCGCGCACTCCTTCGATCACCAGGGTGTCGAAGTCGTCCAGTGGCCGCTCGAGCTCCAGGGTCGCGCCGCGGCGGTCGTCCGTCGGCTGCGTCGACGCCACGGCGAGGCCTGATGCGAAGCGGAACGTGGCGCCTTCGAGGTCGACCACTTCGTTGAAATAGACGTTCAGACCGTGCTCACCGCGCAGCGCCGTCGTCTCCACCTGGGGTGGCTCGGCTGGCCGGACCCGCACCGAGCCGGCCTTCCGCACGTCGCCGTGGCTGGCCTCGATGCGAAACGTGCCGGGCTCCTCGAAGAGGTGCTCCAAGCGGCGTCCGCTGCCGGCCCCGGCCCCGTCCACGGTCCACTGCCAGGGCGCGTCCTCTGGCACCTCGAGCGCGACGCGCAATGGTGCCTCGCCGAAGTGCCGCCCGAGGGCCAGCGGCGCCGAGTAGATGTCGGGGAAGCGATCAACCGATGGATCCTCTGTCACCCGCCAGGGCTGGCCGACGATCTCCAGGGTCTCGGGATCGGTCGCCGCAGCATAGATATCGTAGTCCGAGGTGGCATGGTCGTGCAGGTTGGCCGAAGCACCCCAAGCGAAGAGCAGACCGTCGTGGGAGAGCATCGGAAAGTAGAGGTAGGCCTGATCCTGCGGCAGCCGCGGATCGCTCTTGCCGAGAATCTCGCGCCTGTTGCCGCTGGCCAGGTCGAGGGCTAGGATCGGTCCGCCGGCGCCGGCCATCCAGTAGCCCCAACGACTGTCGTGGGAGAAGTAGGGCTGGCAGCCACCCAGCACCCGGGCCTCGTTGATCCGCCGGCCCTCGGCGTCGTAGGGCGAGAACGACGGGGTGCCGGTGGTGGCGTGGGTGAGGTCGCCATTGAGGAGCCAGCCGTGGGGTTCCGAGCGGGGTGGGGTCAGGGTTTGTGTCGTCCCGGCTGCGACGTCGAGCAGGCGACTACTGCCGTCGGCGTCGATCAGGAGCAGCTCACCGGCGTTGCGCCACACCACCGCCCGATGCTCCCAGTAGGTCCGCGCTTCGGGGTAGATCACCCGATCGTCGGTGCCGTCCACCCGGATCGTATGCAGCCGGCCGGACGCTCCCCCTTTCGGGTAGTTCGCCGTACCCCGCGGCAGGCTCAGGTAGGCCACGCGCTCGCCGCCCGGGGCGATGTGGGCACAACAATGCTGGCGGTTGTCAGCGTCCGGCGTCAGCTGGCGCGGTGGTGAGCCGTCGAGATCGCGCAGCCACAATCGCCAGTCGCCGGTGCGGTTCGACTCCCACACCACGTAACCCTCGCCCGGCGCCTCCGTCGCCACCAGCTCGGCATCGCCCAGGGCGGGCTGCGGTGTGGCTTGGGGCGGCGGATCGCCGCAGGCGAGGAGGAGGGCCAGGCAGAGCGAGAGCAGCAGTGTCAGAGATTTCGAAAGCACTTTGGACCGTCGGGAGGAGGGGTTGGGTGGGGTAGGGATCGCGTCATGGGTGCGAGGTCGCTCGCAGGACGCTTAGGTTCTCACATCGGGAGTGTTCGGTGGAAGACAGGCGACCTCGGTCGCTGCTCCGGAGACTCTGGGGTACCTGTCGTCTCACTACCAGCGTCGCGCCGGATGCCTGGGGTGATCGCCGGGGCGTCTTCGGGGCGAAGACAGACTCCGTCGGCGCTATGCCCCA
>JBCCGX010000382.1:0-8528 GCA_039029035.1 Acidobacteriota bacterium
GATGCAGGCCAAGGTCGCGGTCATGCGAAAGCTCCTGCATGCGATCTATGGCATGCTCAAAAACCGCGCCAATTTCGACGGCGTGAAGTTCTATCCCGGACTTCAAGAAAAGGCTTGACGTGGAACAGAGTATCTTCGGGGTCACCTTACGGCGTGATGAACAGACCCTCGAAACCCAGATCACCACCGCCAAGCTGAACAAAGATGTGGGCGAGCAGCGCGCCTTCCCTGCCTGGGGGCTGACCGCTCAGGAGATCACCGCCAGGATGGCGCGCGAATGGCGGCTCGAAAGCACCGAGGGCGTGGTGTTGACCGGGGTGCTGCGCGGCGGTGCCGCGCAGCTCGCCGAGCCGCCGCTCGAACGGCGCGACGTGGTGCGGCGCATCGACGGCCGGACGATTGCCAATCTGGAGGATCTGATCGCAGCCTACGAGGCGCTGAGTCGTGCCGTGGTGACGGAGGATGCGCCACGGCCTAGCCCGTTTTTGATCGAGCTCGAGCGCCGCGGGACCAGCCAGCTGTCGGTGCTGACGCCACGCATCGACCACGAAGACGATCCACCGCGCGAGTTACCCAAGGCCTGGATCGGGGTGGCGACCCAACCGGTGGTGCCGCGCCTGGCCGAGCTGCTGGACCTCGAGCCCGGCGGCGGGTTCCGGGTCACCCGGGTCTATCCCGAGAGCGAAGCCGCCAAATCGGGGCTCGGGGTCGGTGACGTGATCCTGGCGCTCAATGGCGAGGCCCTGCGGCCGACGGGGCTGCAAGACTCAGCCCTCCTCGCCCGCCGCGTGCGCGATTTCGAGATCGAAGACACCGTGACCCTGAGCGTGCAGCGCAACGGCACCGTCCTCGAGCTGCCGGTGGTGCTCGAGCGCACCCGGCTGACCCGGGAGGAAGCGCGGCGCCACAACGACAGTGATTTCGAAGTCTCGGTGCGTGAGCTGACCTTCTTCGATCGCGATGAGAACCGCTGGGATTCCGCTGTGCGGGGTGTCTTGGTGGAGAACGTCGATCCCGGTGGCTGGGCTGGCCTCGGCGGTCTGCGGCCGAGCGATTTGGTGCTGCGCATCAATGACCAACCGATTCGTGGGCTGAAGTCCTTTCGCCGGGTCCTGAAGGCGATCAAGCTAGAGCAGCCGGAGAAAGTGGTGGTCGTGGTCCTGCGGGGCGTCAAGACCCACTTCCAATACCTGGAGCCCGAATGGACCCCCGCCCGGCGCTGAGTCGCGAGCGGTCCCACGAGGGCAAGCAACGGAGCATGACCATGCCGCAGATACGAGGACGACGGATCGGTTGGATCACGATGCTGCTGGCCGCTTTGGTGATGCCGTCCGTGGCCGCTGCCCAGCAAGACGCCGCCGCGACGAGCCCACTCCAGAGCCTGCCTCAGCGAGGCGACGTCTTGGTGACGGTGAAGTTCGTGCTCAACGTCTCCATGGCGGGTGCCGGCGCCGACCGCGAGGTCGAGAGCGAGACCACTTGCCTGATGATCGACCCGGAAGGCCTGGTGCTGTGCTCCAACACCGAGCTCGGTGGCTATGTCAGTCTGATGTCGCAGATGATGGGCCGCGGGTCTGGCTTCGACGTCACCGCCACGCCGCGCGGTCTCGAAGTCGTGCTCAGCGAGGGCGACGACGGCCTGGACGCCCAGCTCCTGGCGCGCGATACAGAGCGCGACCTGGCCTGGGTCCGTATCGAAGGCGACCTCGAAGGCCGCACGATCGCCGCGGTCGATCTGAGCGACAGCGCCGAGCTGGCGGTGGGCGATCAGTTCTATCGCCTGCGCCGGATGGACAAATTCTTCGGCTCCCAGCCAGTGGTCTCGGAAGGGACCGTCGCCGCGGTGCTCAGCAAGCCGCGCAAGCTCCTGGTGCCCTCACAGCCCATGTCCGGCGGCTTCGGCTTGCCGGTCTTCGACGCCACGGGCAAGCTGGTAGGCCTGACCGTCATCCAGACACCCGGCGCCGAAGACCAGATCAACGGCGCCCTGGCGGGTGGAATGTCCTTCCTCAGCTCCGCCGCCAAACTACAAGATATGGTGGGTGGCCTGATCCTGCCAGCCGCCGATCTCGCCAAGGCCACCCGCCTAGCGCGGGAGAGCTTCGCCGAAGACGACGAGGACGAGTAACCTGGTGCTTCCAAGTCCCGCCAAGAAGAAAGGCGTCAGAGCTCGAGGCTTGACCGTTTAGCTCGACAGCGGCCACAGACTCTGTGGAAACCGCCGCCGCGAGGCCCGGAATCGACCGATTTCGCTCCGGAGAAGGCTCCGTCGCCTGTCTTTTTGACCCCTTCCAGCTCGGAAGAGGTCGAGTCGACCTGTATCGACACGTTCGCGGTGCTCGAAATCGTGTCGGTGACGTGCAGCGACACGTTTGCGGTGCTCGAAGACGTGTCGAGGACTGTCTTCGTTATCTTGTCTTGCAGCGGTTTTGTCGCTTTGTGCGACCACGGCTTTGTCGCTGTGTGCGACTCAGGGCGCTGTACCGAAGGGGCTTGGATCGCTTCCAAGCTGCCGCGCTCAGCGGACGCTCGAGAGCAGGGTCGGCTCGGGATCGGCCTGCAGGCGGGAGATGTCGGCGCCGCGCTGGCGGGCGACGGCGAGGGCTTCGCCGAGCTCGTGCTGGCGACCGGTGGCATCGGCGGCGATGGCGAGCAACAGGTAGCCTTCGGTGGCGGCGGCGTCGCGACGGTCGAGCACGCCGCGGTTGAGGCGTTGGAACGCGGCTTCGTGCTCGCCGCGGCGGATCTCGAGGCGCGCTGCGAGAATCTCGAAGGCGCACTCGATGCGTCGAGCTTCTAGCGGCGGCATCTCGGCCTGGTGTTTAGAGCGCGCGTGGCGGGCGAGCTCCAGGCGATTCGCTGCGTCCTGATCGTGACCGGCGTCGAGCAGGACCGTAGCGAGCTGCAGGTGGAGGTGGGTCTCGAGCAGGTCGTCGGTCGAGGCGATCGGGGAGCGGGTGCCGAGAGCCTGGCGCAACAGCGCTTCGGCTTCGGCGAGCCGGCCCTCGGTGGCTTCTTGGGTGGCGTGATCGAGCAGCAGTCGCTTGGGGTGGTGGCGACGATCGAGGAAGCGGCCGAAGATCTCTCGTTTGGCGTCGAGGTGCAGCTCGGCTGGCATGTGCTCGATCTCGAACTCGGCTTCGGTGAGGCGTCCGGTGATCACCATGCGGCCGCGGATGGCCTTTTGTGGCGCCGGCGGTGCATGGTAGACGGCCTGATCGCGCGCTCGCCGGGCGGCGCTCTTGGGATCGCGGGCGAGGAGGATCTCGAACGGCACCACCAACTCTGAACGTTCGACCTCGATCGCCGGCTCGATGCGGCGCCGACCCACGTCGAGTTGGCCGTCGGCGGTGGGAACGACTTCGTAGCGGTAGCGTGTCGGGATCCGCTGCTCGGCTTCGAGATAGACCCGCCAGCGCCCATGGCTCGCCGATTCGAAGCGGTAGTCGTAGTAGATCTCCGGCAGGCCGGTGCCATAGATGAACTGGCGGGCGAAGTCGTCGAGGTCGGTTTGGGTGAATTTCTCGAGCAGGCTCAAGAGATCCGCCGTGCTGAGCACCTGGCCGGTGGCCGTGCGGACCACCTCGCCCAGCGCGTCCACGAAGTTCTCCTCACCGAGCTTGCGCGCCAACATCTCCAGCACCAGGGCGCCCTTGCGGTAAACGATGGCGTGGTAGGCGTCTTGGGACCGGCTGGAGTAGAGGCGCTCGCCCAGCACCAGGGGGCCCAACGACTCGATCGAGCGTCCGTCGGCCATGGTCGTGGTCAGCTCTTGCTGCCAGCCGGTGACCGGCCCCATGGTCGGCTGGCGGCCGTGCTCGCGAGCGAAGAGGAGGGCCGAGTAGTTGGCCATCGCCTCGGAGATCCACTGGTCGCGATAGCTCTGCCAGCCGACCAGATGGCCCCACCATTGGTGCGCCACCTCGTGGGCGACGACCGAGCCGCTGTCCTGGACTTTCAACATGGGGCCGAAGACGCCCCAATCGACCATCACGCGCCCCGAGAGGGTGATGAAGCCGAGCATTGCCTGGGAGTACTGCCGTGGCACGGTGACGATGGCCAGCTCGTCGAGGGGGTAGGGGCCGAAGATATGCTCGTAATAGCGCAGCGACTTGGCCACGGTGGCGGTGAGCTCGTCGAGGGTACCCGGCGGTGCCTTGGCCTGGGTATCAGGATCCAGGGCAATGCGCAGCTTGACGTGACCCGCCTTGGCGGTCTTCAGGGTGAAGTCGCCGACCTCGAAGCTGAAGCCGAGACTCGGGAGATCGAGGGTTCGCCGTTGCCAGCGTCGGTCGCTCGATTGCCCCTTATCGACCACCTTGCCGCTGGCCAACAGCTCCAGAGGCCGCGGCCAGCGCAGGGTGACGTCGTAGGTCGCGCGCTCTTCGGCACCGGTGCGCGGATACCAGCCGAGGGTGTCGCGCAAGGCCCAGTCGCCACCGGCGCCACGGTCGAAGAAGCCACCCCGGCAATCAACTTCGAGCGTCAGGTAGGTCCCGGCCTCGGGCACTCGGGGAAGCAGCACCTGCACCGCGTTGCCATCGCGCAGAAAGAGCAGCTCTTCACCTTCGGCGGTGGCTAGACGGGTAATCTCGAGGTCGCCGTGCAGCTCGAGACGCACCACCCGCCGGCCGGCACCGACGGTGCGCAGGGTGACACGTGATCGACTGGTGAGCTGGTCGGCTTGCGGATCGACGGTGACGTCGAGCTCGTAGTGCACCGGCTCGAAGCCGGCCGATCCCGGTCGCGGCTGACCGCTGGATGTGCGCAGCGGGGTCAGGATCCAGCTGTCGAAGCGGCCGATCTTGTCGACCTCCAGGCCGACCAGGCGACCCTGCTGCTGCTGCCGGTGTAGGAAGCGGGCCAGGCTCTTGCGCTTCTCCCCCTCCACCTCCAGGCGCACGAACTGGCCGAGGTTGATCTGCTCTACCGCCGCCGGGTCCACCTGGAGCAGGAACGGCCCGAGCGACTCGCCGAGAAACCAGCCGGCGAAGTAGTCCTCGTACAAGGCGTCGCCCAGGGTGTCGAGCAGGATCCCGGTCTCGACCCCGAGGGTCTTGCGCTCGGGACTCTCCTTCCATTGCTCGTAGCGCGCCGTGGCGCGGCGCAGCTGATCCTCGGCGACGCCTACCGCCGGAGGTCGCCGCAGCAAAGCTTGTGCGGCCACGTCGCGTGCGATGACGAAGACTGCCTCGGTAAAGGTTTCGTCCAGCCGCGGGCTACCGGTGAACAGCTCCAACTGGGCCGCCTCGATGCTGTCGGGGGGCTCCAAGGTGGCTTTCCCGCGGCCGACGAAGACCATCTCGACGATCCGGCCATCGTCGGTGCGGACCGGCAACAGAACGCCGTGTGAGAGGTCGAGGGTGGCGAAGCCGGTGTTGAGGCGCAGGCCGGAAGGATCGAGCGGTTGGGACAGATCCAGCTGGGCGGCGCGGATCTGTTGCAGTAAGGGGGCCACCGTGGGCTCATCGACGCCCGTCGCGGCGCTCGCCAGCCAATAGACCGCGCCCAGGCAAAGGGCGAAGGAGCGTTTCGCGGTTCGGTGATTAGGCGATCTCAGGTGCTTGTCCCTTCTTGACTGATTGCTGGTTATGATCTCATCCGTATGCAAGGCGTGCAATGGCGTGCTGTGAGCCGCGTCGCCTGGGTTACGGTCCGCTCGTGGGGCTGGATGCTTCGCTGTCAGGTCGGTGTCGAGCCGGCTGGCGAGGGGGTGCCGTGACCCAGCGTGCCAAGCCCCGGCTGAATCTGCGCCGCCTGCTCTGGCTCGTGACCCTAGGTGTCTTCGGTGGCCTGGCGACGACCGGATTCGGCTTCCTGGTGCTGGTCATCTGGCAAGACACCGAGCCGTCCCAGTCCCGCGTCTGCTGCACCACGCCGGATGAGTGGGGGTTCGATTATCGAGACGTCCAACTCGCCAGCCATGGTGAGACCCTTGCCGGTTGGTACATCCCATCGCGCAACGGCGCGGTGGTGATCCTGCTGCATCCCGGTGGCATCCATCGCATGGGCACGATCCGTGAGGCGCGCGCCCTGGCGGCCGAGGGCTTCGGCATCCTAATGTACGACCGTCGGGCCTATGGCGAGAGCACCGGAGACCTCAACTCCGGCGGCTGGCGCGACGTCGAAGACATCCCCGCAGCCCTCGCCTTCCTGCAGCAGCAGGTGGATGTCGATCCCGCGAAGATTGGCATCTTCGGCGCCTCCCTCGGCGGCCAGGTGGCCCTGCGGGCGGCGGCGTACCACCCCGAGCTGCGCGCCGTGATGGCCGATGGCCCCAGCCTGTGCGGTCGACGCGATCAGCTGCCGTACTCCCAGGTGCCTTGGAAGTACAAGGGGATGAAGATGCTCTCCTGGATCGCCACGCCCATCTTCGAGCTGCGCCTCGGCATGCGCGAACCCGAAGCGGTGGTCGATGTGATCGGTCGCATCGCGCCCCGACCGGTCTTCCTCATCGGCACCAGCGAGCTCGAACGCAAGGTCGTCCGGCGCTACTTCGACTTCGCCGGTGAGCCCAAGATCCTATGGGAGATTCCCGAGGCCGGCCATGGTGGTGGCTTCGAAGCACGGCCGGAAGAGTATCGTGACAAGCTGGTGGGTTTCTTCGAGCAGTTGCTCGAATGACTGGGCGCGGTCAATAGGCCTGCAATAGGCCTGGAAAAATGCTCGTCCGACCACGCGCGACGTGCGGCGTCTGCAAGAAACCTCAGACAAGCTCTCGCACGGTCCGTCTGCCCAGGCGAAGACTTCTGCCTCGGACGATCCCCGGTGGCTTGCCCACCAGACTTTTTGAGGGATGTTGTCGCCCGCGGTGAAGGACTGGATCGTCGACTTGGACGAGACCGATCCCGCGGGGATCGTAGGTTGCGAAGTCGCAGGCGTGATGTCGCACCGTGTGCGGCAAGTCGAGATTTCTTTCGGCCGAGTCGCCGCACCGCGTGCGGCATGTTGAGAGCTTACTCCAGCAAGTCAGCGCACCGCGTGCGGCGAATTGGGATTTCTTCTGCTGAGTCGGCGCACCGCGTGCAACAGATTGAAAGTGCCTTCAGCAAGTCACCGCGCCGCGTGCGGCGGGATAGGAGTTTCTCCGCCAACCCACCGCACCCAGTGGGGGAGGTTCGTATCTCTTCTGAGCGGCTGCCGCACCACCGCCCGGGAGTGAACCCCCGGACTATCAGACGCGCCCGCGGCGGGCTTCGCGGCTAAAGCCGCCGAGCTCTGACCGGCTTCAGCCGGAAAGCCTGCGGAGCAGGCGCCTTTTATAGCCCGGGGATTTATCCCCGGGTGCCTCCTTCCAATCCCGGCTAACCCGCCTCGGACCGCCGCCGAATCTCCGCCTTGAGATCGTCAATCACATCGAGGATCTCGCCCTTGGGACAGAAATCATCGACCACGTGGCGCTCCACCTCGCCCTCGGGATCCGAAGCCTCGGGCAACAGGTGGATCTCATACTGCTGCCCATCCGCCGGGATCATCGACGGACCGGGCAGCGACCTCGATGCTGCGATCGAGCGCAGGCTCTCCGAGCTCAGATGCTCCTCCGCCCGCTGCGCCAGCTCCGGCGGCAGGTCCGCCGTGTCGAGCTCGTGCTCGATCTGCAGCCCACCGATGCCGCCGGAGGTCTTGAGGCGAATCTTCATCTCGGCTTCGGCCTCTTCGTCTAGACGTTGATGCCGACCAGCTTCCAGGAGCGGCGGGTGAGGATGGCCTCGCGGCTACCGTTGCCGTGCCGGGTGCGGGCGACCTCGACCGTCTTGTCGGCCCATTCGGAGAAGGTGGCTTGCGGGTTGTTGATCTCCTGCATGGTGTCGTACCAGATGTGGCCGGCCTTCTCCCAGGCGTTGCCGCCGAGGTATTGGGCCAGCAGGTAGAACGCCTGGTTGGGGATGCCGGAGTTGATGTGAACACCACCGTTGTCGGACGTAGTGTTGTTGTAGTTGTCCATGTGGAAGGGTTGGATGTCCTTGCCCAGGACCGGGTCGTCGTAGGCGGTGCCGGGGGCCTTCATCGAGCGCAGGGCGTCGCCTTGGATGTTGGGGCCCAGGATCTCGGCGCCGATCAACCAGCTGGCTTCGGCGGCGCTCTGGCCTTTCTTGTATTGCTCGGTCAGGACTCCGAAGACGTCGGCAAAGCTCTCGTTGAGCGCTCCGGACTGGTCGCGGTAGACCAAGCCGCCAGAAAACTGCACCACACCGTGGGAGAGCTCGTGGCCGCACACCGAGAGCGAGCTGGCGAGAGGCGTGAAGATCACGCCATCGCCATCGCCGTAGGCCATCTGCTGGCCATCCCAAAAGGCGTTGTTGAAATCGCGGCGCACGTGAACGCTGGACTTGAGTGGCAGGCCCTCGCCGTCGAGGGAGTCCCGTTGGTACTGCTCGAAGTAGAGTTTGTAGGTGTCGCCGGAGCCGTCGTAGGCGGCGTCGACCTGATCGTCACCGGTGGGTGGATCGCCCTCGCTGCGCACCGCGGTGCCGGGTAGGGTCGCCCGCTTCTTGGCGTCGAAGATGGTGCGGTCGAGGTTGGCAGAA
>JBCCGX010000383.1:0-8519 GCA_039029035.1 Acidobacteriota bacterium
CTCACGGAGCGCGACAGCAACGAACCGGCCGACTTCACCTGGCTACTCGACTCGGGGTCCGCAGTAGCGGCCGAGCTTTGCCCGTCATCGAACCGGGATCACGACGACGTCTTCGCCTGCGCTGCGCCGATCGCTCCGCGACAGGACGTCGAGGGCGAGATTCGCCACCGCCCGAACCAGGATATCGACGTCTTCACCTTCATGCTCACGGACTTTCGAACGGTCGAGATTCGCGCCGCGGCCGAAAACGCGATCACCGCCGCCTTGCACGATGCGAAGGGGCATCGATTGGCGCTCTTGCCGGCCGCCAGAGATCTACGGCTAACCCAAACTCTCGGCCCAGGGCGATACTTCATCCGCCTATCGGGGGCTCAGGCGGCCGAAGGGCTCTATCGCTTGCATCTCGACACCTCCACCTTGTAGCTCCGAGTGGATCTCCGAGCCCCCTCCGCTTGTGAGGGGGCTTCGCCTACCCGTCCTGAGCGGATAGGTAGCGCGCCGCTTCACCCGGCTTGCCCCAGACACGATAGAGGTCGACCAGGCGCCCCGCCGCATCCCGGGTATAGACGGACTCCGGTCCCTTGTCGGCCCGCAAGGCGGAGTAACTCTCGAGCAGCAACACCTCCGCTGCCTCGAATTGCTTCAGTGCGCCGAGACAGGCACCGAGAACACTCCGGGCATCGGCACTGCGCCAATAGTCCTCCGAGCGCGAGATGTGAAAACCGGCCAACGCTTGCCGGATCAGCGACTCGGCTTCCTCCGGCCGGCGCAATTCGAGCAGCAGGCTAGCCAGGTTACGACGCAGGACAGCAACATCGTGATGATCTTCCCTCAGCACTTCGATGTGGACCGTCACGGCCTCCTGCTGCAGCGGCTCGGCCTCGGCAAAGGAGCCCATGCGTTGCAGGCAGAGCGCCAGATTGTTGAGACTCTTGGCAACTTCCAGATGCCTCTGGCCGAAGATCTGGCGTCGCCGATCGACGACTTTACGGAAAAGATCCGCTGCGGCCGCATATTCCTCGCGGCGATACAGCAGTCGCGCCAGGTGGTGCTGGCTCTGAACCAGCTCCGGATCGTCTTCAGCCAGCTCGCTTCGCCGAATCGCCAACGCCTTTCTGAAGAGTTCTTCCGCCTCGTCGTAGCGCTCCAGCTCTTCAAGCAAGGTCCCGAGATTGCTGAGACCGCGCGCGACTTCCCTGTGTTGCTCTCCGAAGAGCCGCTGCTTCATCGCCAGGGATTCACGGTACAGCGCCTCCGCTTCAGCGTATGCCTCCAGGTCCTTCAACAGCCCGGCATAGTTGGTCATTGCCCGAGCCAGCTGCAGATCGTCACCCGCAACTTTGCGCCGCAGGATCTCGAGGGCGCTGCGCATCAGGACTCTGGCCTGGAGGATCTTGTCCTGCCGTCTGAGGATGTAGGCCAGGTTAAACGAGGACTCGGCCACCAGGCGATGGTCATCACCCAGCAGACGGCGACGAATCGCCAACGACTCGCCGATCAGCGACTCAGCGACCTCCAGGGCGCCAAGCGCGCCATAAGTGCGGCCCAGCGTCTCCATCACACGCGCCTGGACCTCGGGCTCGCCGCCGAGGGCGCTGGTGATCGTCTCTTTGGCTTGCGCGATGATCGCTTGCGGCTCCTCCTGCTGCCGCGGGTCGGGTAAGCGAGCCATCTCCTCCAAGAATCCCACCACCACCTCGACCCGGCGACGCTGGCCGGCCGCTTCGATCGCCGACCACGCCAACCCGATCGTCAGAGCGAGAAAGACGGCGGCCGCCAGGAAGCTTGCCTTACGGCGGCGCACGAGCTTGACGGTCCGGTAGAGCAAGGTCCCTCGCCGGGCGCCAACCGGCAGTCCCGCCAGGTGGCGCCGGATATCGGCCGCCAGCTCGCTGACCGAGCTGTAGCGCGCCTCCGGCTCGTGCCGCAGAGCCTTGAGGATGACGGCGTCGAGATCGCCCCGCAACTGCTGGCGCAGCTTGCGAGGGTGGCTCCGGCGCTTGCGGCTCAAGACCTCCGGAGCCAGATCGGTGCGCTCCTCGGGCACCTGAACGACCAACGTGCTGGGACGCCGCGGTGGCTCGCCGGACGCTGCTCTCAGGCTCGGTGAGGCCGTCAAGTCGAGATCCCACGGCAATCGACCGGTCAGCAGCTGATGCAGCACGACGCCGAGGGAATAGACATCCGAGGCGGTGGTGATCGCTTCCCCCAAAAGCTGCTCGGGACTGGCGTAGTTGACAGTCAGGGGGGCCAGCCCGACGGTGAGCTCTGCCGTGGCTTCGTCAGCGAGGAGCTTGGCGATGCCGAAGTCGAGGAGCTTGGGAATACCGCCGTCACTCACCAAGATATTCGATGGTTTGAGATCGCGGTGCACCACCAGGTTCTGGTGGGCGAAAGCCACCGCTTCGCAGACCTTGCAGAACAGATCCAGGCGCTCGTCGACGCTCAGCGTCGCCGAGTCACAGTAGCGGTGGATCAGCTCGCCCTCGACGTGCTCCATGACGAAATAAGGGCGACCGTCGGCGGTCGTGCCGCCGTCGATGAGGCGGGCGATGAAAGGATGCTCGAGCTGAGCGAGAATCCGTCGCTCGTGAACGAAGCGCTGGGCCACCTCGGCACTGCTATGGCCGCGGATCAGCTTCACCGCCACCTGGGCCTCGTAGTCGCCTTCGCGGGTCGCCAGGTAGACGTCGCCGACGCCACCTTGTCCGATCTGGCGTACGAGCCGATAGGAGCCCAGCCGGCGACCAGCGTCGAGGTCGGTCGCCTGCTGCGGCGCCGTCAAGCCTGGCAAGCAGGGCTTCTCGATAAAATCACCGATCTCGGATTCCAGCCCCAGAAACGTCTCGATCTCCTGGCGCAAGCCCTCGTCGTCAGAGCAGCGTTCCCGCAGCCAGGCGGGGCGGTCGGCCGGCTCCATCTCCAACGTTTCGGCCAGGATCTCCTGCACCTGTCCCCAACGCACCGCGGTCCAGTCCAGCGTCGTCACGGATCCCGGCCCGACGGCTGGGTCCGACGCATCTCGTAGAAGAGAAAACGACGGGCCATGGCGAAATCTCGCTTGACCGTCATCGTCGAGACGTCGAAGAGCTCGGCGATCTCCTTATTGCCGAGTCCACCGAAGTAGCGCATCTCAACAACCTCTGCCTGGCGCGGCGCCACCTGGCGCAAGCTTTCGAGGGCGTCGTCCAGGGCGATGAGATCGACCGATTGCTCCTCGGCGATCTCCAGGCCGGCCTCGAGGGAGAGACGGACGACTCCACCGCCGCGGCGCGCCGCGCTCTTCTCCCGTGCGTGGTCGACCAGCAAATGATGCATCATCTTCGACGCCACGGCGAAGAATTGGTAGCGATTCTTCCACTCGACGCTGCGACGATCGGCGAGCTTGAGAAAGACCTCGTTGACCAGAGCCGTTGGCTGCAGGGTGTGGCCCGGTAGCTCGTGCTTCATATGGTTGGCCGCGACTCGCCGCAGCTCGCCGACGACCAGCGGCATGAGCTCCTCGAGTGCCTCCCGATCGCCCCGGCTCCACGCCTCCAGAAGCTGGTTGACTTCCGACACCGGTAGAGTCTATCAACGTCGTCTCCTCGCCCTCGCGTCCAGTCTTCAGGTCACGAGGCGTCCCTTCCTTTCGGCCACACTGATCGTCGCGCTGGTGCCCGAGTTGAATTGCACGAAATCGGCTTCGATACCGTCGCTGAAGATCACCCCGTTCTCCGGCATCCGCGAGACCAGGGTGAGCGGCTGTTCGGCGGAAACCCGGCCGAACGTGACTTCCGCCGAGGAGGTCTTGCTCGGCCACGGCTCGCGGACCGAAAAAACGAGCACCTCGGAATCCCATTCGTAGGCTCCGTGCTGCGTCGCAGACGCCTGACCCGTAACCGCAGCGGCGATGCCGGTCGCCCCCGCCAGGATACTGCGCAGCCAGCCGGTCGATCCCAGCCCGGTGGACACGATGATCCCGCTGGAGGATTGACTCTCCGTGCGATCCCCGAAGCGCAGCTCGTAGCGCGCCGAGAAGTGGCTTCGAGGGCCTATGAAGAGATCGTTGACCCCGTGCAAAACCTCGCCGGTATTGAGCTCCGCCCGCGCCATCGTCACTCGACGAACCGCGCTCTCGCCGGCGAAGACCGCCGGCAAGAGCTCGTCCAACTCCTCGACGACAAACGGTAGCAAAGCGCCTTCCCAACGAACCGGATCCGGATTGACGCCGATCAGGAGCTGCCGGTCGAGATACTTCATCACGTTGGCCACCAGGCCGTCCTGCCCCAGAGCGACAACGGTATCCGTCTCACCGAAGATGAAGTTGGGAACAAAGTCTCGATCGACGACCTGCAAGCGCCCGAGCCGTGCAAGACTGCGTCCGGTGCGCCGGGCCGCTGCCTTGTAGGTGCGGTGCTCGGCCTGGTAGTCGGAGAAATCGGCTCCGAGGTGCTCGACGTAGAACCGCGCCTGCTCCTCGGTGTTGAAGCGGCGGATCAGCTCGTCGAGGCGGGTTCTTCGGGTGATCAGGATGATCTTGTTCTCGGTCAGTCTCTCCGTCACGACCCTTCGTCCTTGGCGAGCAGCTCACGCAGCAGATCCGGCGACACATTCAGCTGTCCGATCTTGTCGGCGCTTTCGGCCAGACCCTTGAACGACAAAGCGACGAGCTGCGCCGGACCCATACCGGCACAGGTGAGCGCCTCGAGAACCTTGGAGTCGGTCTGCGACACCGCCTGCATCACCGCTGCGATGGAGTAGGCCCTGGCGTCGGCTTCCTCGCGGGCGTTGGTAGTCGATAGCGCCAGCAGATCTTTGTTCTTCTCCTCCAGCACGATCTTGCCAGCCATCTGGGCCTCTTCGAGCTCGCGCTGCTTTTGCTGGACCGACTTCTCGGCTTCCATCTGAGTCTCACGGATCTGTCGTTTCTTATCCTCGACGGCAATCTCCGTGTTGAGCTCGTTCTCCTTGATGGCGCGCTCCTGCTCGACTGCCGCGTTGCGACGTGAGTACACGGCCTCGTCGGCTTGACGCAGGATCTGCTCGCGGGCCTCCGCTTCCAGTGCGCGGGCCGTTTCCGGCGTCGGCTTGATCGCCAGAATGGACAAGCCCAGCACCTCGACACCGAGCGACGTGATCGCCTCGGCGCTCTGCAACCCGTCCCGTAGACCGGTGACGAAACCCTCCGATCGACCCAGGGCGTCGCGCAACGATAGGGTCTTGAGAGCAGCCCGAGTCAGGACCTGGGTATGTTGAATCAGTCGCTGGGGCAGCTTCTCGGGATCGTCGGAGGTGTAGTCCCGACCGCTCGGTGAGAGGGTGAAGTTCATTCGGCGAGACAGCTTCTTGGGGTCCGCCACCCGGTAGGTGATCTGTCCTTGCACCGTGACCTCCTGAAAATCGGCAGTCACCTCCTCGAAGATAAAGGGCACATCGACGGTGCCGACGGGAACGCGCACCAGGGAAGTGGTCGGCGCAAAGTAGAAGAACGACAGCCCGGTGCCTTCACGAACGGGGCGACCGCTCTTCAGCTGCAGAACAAAATCTGTCGGATCGACTTTGATGAATCTCAGTCCGAGCATGGGGCGGCCTCTTTCGGCGACAGCTGGTAGGTGCGCGCGAAAACTTCGGGCGAGTTGTAGTACTGCTCGCCGCCCGGGTTCTGCACGATCCAATGTCCTGGCGGCACGAGGGAGCGCGCCTCGACCTTCCCGTCGACAACGGTGACGATCTCGGTCGGCTCGACAACCTGGGCCGCGCGCACTTCAGCGATCTTGTACCAACCATTCTTCACCTTGGGAGACGGCAGGTGGGTGGAGTGAAAAACCTCCCGATCACAGCCATAGATCTCCATCGGAGCCATGCCTTGATCGTCCTCTTCGACCTCGGGCTTCTGCGCCACCACCACCACGTGGGGCTCGGCAAAGTCCTGCACCCCCCAGGAGAGCTTGTATTGCGCCGGATTGGGGTTCAGGTAGCAGAGCTTGATGTTGTTGGGTCGGGCGATATAGAGCTGTGAGTTCTCTTCTCTGAGTTGCGGTGCCTGAGCGTTGGCCATAGCTTTCTCCCTACATCGGATGATCTGTCCGGCGCCACTCGCCAGCCCGGACGCTGTTTCAGGCAGGCCCCATGCCCCCTGTTCGACCCACTACGCGGAATTCACTCGGCAGAGGGAACACTGCTCAGACGATTCGTCACTCGAGCCTGCATCACAGCGGGTCGAGAGGCGGCATCGAGAGCTCTTCGAGCAGCTGGTCGAGCCAGGGCTCGCGCACCCCGCGTTGGCAGCGGCTGTCACGAATCATGCGGATATTGCTGGCCGTGGAAGCGGCCTGCCAGGGCTCTTGAAGCACCGCCAGAGCGTCCGCACAGGCCTGGCGCGCCGCTACGGCATCCGCCGCGAGAATAGCCAGCTCGAGCAACGTGGCGTGGTCCCAATAATCCGGCTGATCCGCCTTGAGCCGCTGCTTCACCGCAAACCGGACCAGCGGCAACAGCTCGGCCTGGCGTTCCAGCGAGGCATCGTCTCCCTTGATGTCCAACAAGGTGAGGGCATTGATTCCGGCGTAGCCGTCGCGCCAATCGATCTCGAAGCCCTGGATGTAGGTCGCGATCGCTTTGTCCAGGTAGCCCACACTGAGGGCGTCACGCTCCTGGCTCCGCGCCTTCTGCCAGAGATCTTTGTAGACCCGGCCGAGAATTCCGCAAGTCTCGTGGCTGGGTCCGGCTTCACGCAAAAGCTTCTCGAGGATCCAGATCGCCTGCTGATGCTCGCCCTGACGATTGAGAGCGAAAGCGAGCTGCTGGCGGACCTTCACTCTCTGACGCAAGGTCGATGGCAGGTGGTCGAAGAGCCGCACCATGTCCACCCAGCCGCTGATCGCGCGATAGGCGAGAAACAGTTCCATCGCGAGGTCTTCCGAGGTCTCTTCGAGACTCCCGAGGCGGTCCTCGATGGCCTTCAAGCCCTCACCGTCACCGGCGCTACGGGCCTGCACGATCTGGCGCATCAGGTCCTCGCTGGTGGTCGCTGGCGTTGCCTCCGTACCGCGCCACAACAGACCATCTTCGAGCCGCATGTAGAGCATCGGCAAGCTCCACTCGGGCCGCTCCGGCGCTTCCAGATGCAGTCTCTGGCGAGCCTCGTTGACCGCCGCGTCGACCTGACCCCAGCGCCCCAGATGGTCGTAGAGATGGTCACTGAAGCGGGCGGCAACGTCGAAGGGGAGGGCACCGCCCATGGCGACCACGGCCGGCACACCGCGCCGGACCAGCGACGGGGCCAGACCTGCGAAGGGATCAGTGCCCCCGCGCGGACCGCCGTGGCAAGCCATCAGGGTCACTAGACGCAAGTTGCGGTCGCCTTCGAAGATCTCGGCGAAAACCGGTTCCTCGACGAACTCAGCTCGCCCCTCGGAGGATTCCAGAACCAGATGCGCCACCCGGTGTCCCGCTTCGATCCCACCGTGACCGAGGAAATGGAGCACATGGAACTCGCCCGCCACCAGCCGATCACGCAGCCGGACGAGGGTTGCTGGGCCATCGAGGATCTCGTGGTCGATCTGTGGGCCGAGAGAGCGAGAGGTCGCCGCGGCGGCTCGCCGCATCGCTTCGCCGTCGATCTTTGCCAGGCCGTAGGCCTCGAGATCGTTCGGCGCCGAGAGCACGACCAGGATTCTCGGCCGCCGCACGACCTCGGTTCCTGGCGCCAGCGGCACACTGAGATATCGCGAGAAGGTCGTGCTGCGGGACCGGCTGAGAGCGATGTTCTCCCGCGGATCCCACAGCAGCTCCCAGCGCAGCTCTTGGAGCTGCTCTTGCGCCGCCGGTGCGATATTCAACCGCAGCCGCAAGCGACGGCGCTCGTGCCGAGCCAATGCCAAGGCTTCCTGGTATCCGGCAAGCAGCTCGTCGCCGTCTGGGAACACCGCTTTGAAGAGACGGGATCCGTAGGCCCGCGGCTCGAGCAAGTGCTTACACAGCTCTCTCTTGAGCTCCTGACCCAGGTTCGGCCGGCCGATGAACTGGCGCCCCGCGACGGCCAGCATGGCCTGGTCGTCACCGGTCAAGGTGATCTCACAATCCAGCGCCTCCGCCAGGCCCCGGCCTCGTCTCCTATCGGTCACTGCCTCTTCCATGGAGTAGTCCTCGGTGCATCAGATGATCTTGCCATGGTCGGATCCGCCCCACAACGCGGAAAACTCCAGCCAGACGGAACATCCGATGGATGCCCCGGTGCCGGCAATTCTCTCGCTCGCCGAAGACAGCATGTTCTCTCGCGCGTTGTCCGAGCGTGAGATCGTCAACGCGATCGGCGCCGAACCGCCGGGTCACCCAGCACCACGTAACCGCGGACAGCGTTGCGCTCGAACCAGAGGTCGGCGATCCGCCGGGGGTCGATCCGCCGGCCGAAGCGCATTTGTCTTCTGAGCTCGGCCAGCTCGGTGGCCAAGGCGGCGTGCCGCCGGTGGAGCTCGCCGACCGCGTGGCCCACCGGCTGTCCCCCGAGCAAGGCGTCGACGGTAAGGCGCAGCGGC
>JBCCGX010000384.1:0-8519 GCA_039029035.1 Acidobacteriota bacterium
CTAGCTACGTCGAACGCAAGGCCACCGTCGGATCCGTCCTCGAGGCGCGGAGCCCAGGCAGCAGACCCGCCAGGGCGGACACCAAGAGCAGCACCGTCGTCATGCCGAGGTAGGTCGAGGGATCCGACGGCTGCACACCGTAGAGCAGCGACGCGAGCACCCGGGTGATGCCGAACGATCCCACCGCGCCGATAGCAACGCCGCAGGCGGCGAGCAGCAAGGTCTTGCCGACCACCCGGCCGAGAACGCTCGACCCCGACTCCCCCAAGGCCATGCGGATGCCGATCTCCGGGGTCCGCTGGCTGACCGAGTAGGACAGGACACCATAGATCCCCAGGGCAGCCAGCAGCAAGGCCGTGGCGGCAAAGGTGCCGAGCAGTACCAGGGTGAAGCGCCGAGGCGAGACGGCGCGATCGACGATCGATTCGAAGGAGCGATGGTCTCGGGTGGGCAGGGTCGGGTCCACCGCGTGGAGAGCGGCCGCGACGCTTCCCGCCAGCGACGCTTCCGGCAGGCGGGAGCGCACCACCATATCGAGCCGCAGATAGTTGTCGTTCTGCGTCATCGGCAGATACATCTCCCGATCGGCCCCCTGCTCTGGGGAACGGTGGCGCACGTCGGCGACGATCCCCACGACTCGCAGCAGGTTATCGCCACCCGCCATGACCTGCCGTCCCAAGACGTCCTCGCCGCCGTACACCTCCCGCGCCGCCGTTTGGTTCAGGATGATGACGCCTTCGGCGTCGGTCGTATCCGCGGCCGTGAAGTGGCGCCCGGCCACCAACGGGATACGCATCGTGCGCATGTAGTTGCGGTCGACGATGTGTGGAAACGTCGACAGCCACTCCCTGCCCTCGTCGTATTCGATCCCCGGCGCGCGCAGGCCCCAGGTCCGATTGCCGCCGAGGGGAGCGGCATCGGCCAAACCGGCCGACTCCACTCCCGGGATGGCGCTGACGCTCTCGATCATACGATCGAAATAAGCCGCGGCAGTACTGACTTCGTCGAAGTCGCGCGCGGTGGTGATCGTCCACGACACCAGTCCGGCGGGCTGGAATCCGAGCTCGACATCGAGCACTTTCTGGAAGCTCTTGAGCAGCAGCCCACCGGCGACCAGCAGCATGCAGGCGAGGGCGACCTCGGCGATCACCAATCCTTCCAACAACCGGGCGCTGCGTCGGTTGACGCTCGATCCTCGCGGGGCCTGGCGCATAGTCTGCGCCTCGCCGCCGGCCGCCGCGCGGATGGCCGGCACAATGCCGACACCCAACCCCGCCACGACTGCCAAAGCCAGGGCGTAGAGCAACGCCGAGCTGTCGACGGCGACCGAGCGCAGCAGCGGGATATCGATACTGGTCGAGGCGGCGACGAAGCGGGTCGCCAGAGTGGCGAGGGCCACACCCACCACCGCTCCACCCAGAGCGAGGAAGAGACTCTCGAACACCAGCAGACGCACCAGGCGATCCCGCGGCGCGCCCAAAGCACTGCGCACCGCCATCTCCTGGGTACGACTCGGGCCCTTGGCCAGCAGGAGATTGGACAGGTTGACACAGACGATCAACATCACCGCCAGCGACGCGGCGGCGAGCAGCAAGAGACCGGAGCGGAACGGCCCGGCAATCTGCTCTTGCATGCCGCGGACCGTGGCGCCCAAGCCCCAGCGATCCGGGTCGGCCTCAGCCAGGGCAACGAGGATCCGATCGAGATCGGCCTGGGTGCTGGCGACCGTCGCGTCCGGCTTCAGGCGCCCGATCATCGAGAGAGAGTTGCCCCAGCGATCGGTCTCGTCACTGATCGGCCAGGTGCGCAGGAAGTCGACCCGGGTGTGGGGGGCGAAGACCTGGGAGAAATCGAACGACGGCGGCAGCACTCCGACCACTTCGTAGGGCTCGTCGTTGAGCAGGAGTGAGCGACCGACGATCTCGCGGTCGCCAGCGAAACGCCGGGTCCAGAAGGCATGGCTGAGGATCGCCGTGCGGGGGCCACCCCAAACGCCCTCCTCGGCGACGAAACTGCGCCCAACCAAGGGCTCGACGCCCAGAACCTGGAGAAAATCGTAGACCACTTGGACCCCGACCAGGCGCTCGGGCTCACCGTTGCCCACCAGGTTGTAGCTCCCCTGCTCGAAGAAGGCGTTGTAGCCGGTCAAGCCCTCGAACGAGCGGTTCATCTGGCGAAAGTCGCGCAAGTTTGACGTCCGTGACGTCACGGCCGACATCCCGCCGCTGGCGGAGTTGGCAACCCACGCCAGGCGCTCGGGCTCCTCGAACGGCAGCGGGCGCAACATCAGCGGGCTCATGACGCTGAAGACCGCCGTGCTGGCACCGATCCCCAAACCGATGATCGAGATGGCGAAAACGAAGAATCCGAGGTCCTTGCGAACCGATCGAAAGGCATAACGAGCGTCTTGCCAGGACTCGCTGAACGAGAAGAATGCGCGCATCGTGTCTCCGTGGTTTGTCCGTCGTTCCCTGTTCGATACCAGCCGGTTCGATAAGGTTGACAGAAAGGAGCCCGAACATGAGAACGACCGGAGCACTGCTTGAACCGATCAGCTGGTTGATACGGCTGATCAGCTCGGTGATCCTGCTGATCAGTTGGCTGACCCTGCCGACGCCCGCCGCAGCGCGGGTGGTACGAGTCGAGATCGAGCAACGAGAGGATGTGTTGGCAGGCCGCGCCTTCGGCCGATCCGGGGCCTACGAGAAGATCATCGGCACGGCGCACTTCGCCGTCGCGAGGGACAACGCGCACAATCGGGCGATCATCGATCTCGACCGCACGCCGACCAACGCCGCCAGCGAGGTCGAGTTCACCGCCGATCTCTACATCCTGCGGCCGAAGGATCCCAACCGGGGCAACGGCTCCCTGTTCATGGAGATCCCCAATCGCGGGGGCAAGGGCATGCTGACGCTGCTGAACAGGGCTCGCGGCTCGCT
The DNA here is from genome assembly GCA_039029035.1 of Acidobacteriota bacterium. Taxonomy (GTDB): domain Bacteria; phylum Acidobacteriota; class Thermoanaerobaculia; order Multivoradales; family J023; genus JAAELT01. The sequence continues at coordinate 2,940 of JBCCGX010000384.1, forward strand.
CGATCCCACCGAGGCGGAGCACTTCGGTGACGGCTTTCTGCTACGCCAGGGCTTCACCTTGGTGTGGCTCGGCTGGCAATTCGATACCCGCGATCAGCCGGGTCTGCTGCGTCTCCATGCGCCGGTCGCCGCTGGCGTCCGTGGCCTGGTGCGCTCCGACTTCATCGTCCCGGATGCAACGACCACTCAGGCCCTCGGCCACGTGATCGTCGGCCGCATCGGCGGCAAGGAGTATCCGGTCGCCGACGCCGCCAGCGAACGCAACGTGCTGACCGTACGCGACCGCCCGAACGACCCGCGTCAGACGATCCCGCGCGATGCCTGGCACTGGACCGAAGCCGACGGCGTGATCAACGGCATCGAATATGCGAAGGGCTTCGAGCCGGGCCGCATCTACGAGCTGATCTACGAGGCATCCGATCCCGCCCTGGTCGGTCTCGGCCTGGCGGCGGTGCGCGACTTCGCCGCTTATGCCAAGCACGACGCCGAGACGGTAGCGCCGGTGGAGCGGGCGATCGGCTTCGGCATCTCCCAGTCGGGTCGCTTCCTGCGCCACTTCCTCTACCAGGGCTTCAACGCCGACGAAGAGGGGCGCCAGGCTTTCGACGGCATCATGGCCCACGTCGCCGGAGCCGGTCGCGGCAGCTTCAACCATCGCTTCGCCCAGCCGTCACGCGACGGCCAGCCGATGGAAGCGATCCACTACCCCACCGATCTCTACCCTTTCACCGACGTGCCCACGCCCGATCCGGTGACGATCCGGGTCGAAGGGCTACTCGATCGTGCGTCACGCGACGGTGTGCTGCCAAAGATCTTCCACACCAACACCTCCTACGAGTACTGGGGCCGTGCCGGGTCGCTGATCCACACCCGGCCGGACGGCAAGCTCGATGTCAAGGTGCCGCCCAACGTGCGCATCTACCACCTGGCGGGGGTGCAGCATTTCCAACGCCCCCTGCCGCCGAGCCGCTTGCCGATCCGCCACATTCTGGGGCGCTATGTGATGAACCCCAACCCCTCCGCCTTCACCCTGCGCGCCTTGGTGGTGGCGATGCAGAACTGGGTGAGCGAGGAGGCCGAGCCGCCAGCGAGCCGCTACCCCCGCCTCGACGACGGGACCCTGGTGCCGTTCGAGACGGTGCAAGAGCAGTTCCCCGCCATCCCCGGAGTCGAGCGGCCGCGCGACATCCACACCGCCTTCCGCATGGACTACGGGCCGGAATGGTGGAACCGCGGCATCATCAGCCAGCATCCGCCCAAGGTCGGCCAGCCCTTCCCGGTCTTCGTACCCGCCGTCGACGCCGACGGCAACGAGCGCGGTGGCGTGCGCATCCCTCAGCTCGAAGCACCGGTGGCGACCTACACCGCGTGGAACCTGCGCGATCCGTCGATCGGCGCCGCCAGCGAGCGGGTGAGCTTTCTCGGTGCCTACTTCCCCTTCCCCAAGACCGCCGAGGCGCGCCAGGCGACGGGTGATCCACGGCCTTCCCTGGCCGAGCGCTACCCGACCTTCGAGGACTATCTCGGCCGCTACACCGAAGCGGCCCTGCGGCTGCTCGAGGCCGGCTTTCTGCGGCCTGAGGACCTGGACGACGTCATCGCCCGCGGCCGCGACGAATGGGGCTACGCCCAGGATGGAGCCCCGGATCCGGCTCCAGCGAGTTGATCGACTCGGGCGCAACCGCCCAAGGCCAGCAGCGACCGATGCCGTGAGGTATGCTCGGGGATAGCCACCCAGGGCACCATGGACCATGAAGCTCCAGCAGCGCGAGCTGCTCCTGATATTCCTACCGCGGGCGACCCCGCCGCCCTCGAGGGGCTGCGCTCGCTCGCCACCGGTCTGACGATCGGGTTCGCTGCCATCGGCCTGATCAACCTGGTGAAGCTGGAGAGCCATCGATGGACGGTGGTGTCGATCAATTGGACTCTGGCGGTTGTCTTTTTGTGTTTGTGGGTCGCTCTCGCCCACCAACGCCTCGCGCCGCGCTGGGCCGGGCCGGTTACCGTCGGGGCGTTGCTCCTGGCGCTCGCCAATGTCCTCTTGACCTTCTCGCTGCTCGGCGAGCCCTTTCAGAACAATGCTGCCGCGATCCTCGTCATCGCCGCGGGCTGTTTCCTCCTATCGACCCGCTGGTTAGTCGCGGTGATGGCCGTGATGCTCGTCAGCTGGGCACCGGTAGCCTGGTGGACGGCCGACTCGCCGGCCGACTTCGTACAGTTAGCCCTGACCCTCTTCGTCGCCTCGGTTCTGGCGCTCGCTATCCACACCGCCCGGCTGCGGACCTACTTGCGCCTGCGCAAGTCAGAGAGGCGCTACCGCCGACTGTTCGAGCAATCGCTCGATGCTGTCGTCGTCAGTACACCCAAGGGCCGTTTGATCGACGTCAACTCCGCCGGCCTGGCACTGTTCGGCTACTCGCCTGAGGACTCGCCGATCGCCGATCTCGCCCGCGACATCTATGCTGATCCCAAGGACCGAGACCGCCTCGTCCGTGAGCTCTTCGACAAAGGTTATGTCAGGGATTTCGAGACCACGATGAAAACCCGCACCGGCGACCTACTCGAAGTCGACGTCACGACCTCCGCCATCCACGACGGTGCGGGGCAGGTGGTCGCGCTACTGACTATTCTGCGCGATATCACTACCCGCAAGCAGGAACAGGCCGAGCTCGCCCGGCACCGTGATCATCTGGAAGACCTGGTGCGTGAGCGCACCCGCATGCTGCGGGACGAGATCGTCGAGCGCCAGCGGTCGGAGGAGGAGCGCGGCAAGTTGGAGGCCCAATTCCACGAGTCACAGAAGCTCGAGAGTCTGGGCGTGCTGGCGGGCGGGATCGCCCACGACTTCAACAATCTGCTGGTCAGCATTCTCGGCAACGCCTCCCTGCTGCGGCGCGATCAACCGCCGGACTCCCCCGACTCGATCTACATCCAGCGCATCGAGACTGCGGCGGATCGCGCCGCCGAGCTGGCGAACCAAATGCTCGCCTACTCGGGCAAGGCGCAGTTCATCTTCGAGACCTGCGACCTCGGCCAGCTGGTGGAAGAGATGGCGGCACTGCTCGAGACCTCGATCTCCAAGAAAGCCCACCTCGACCTGCACTTCGCGCCCGATCTGCCGCCGATCCGCGCCGATGTCACCCAGATCCGACAAGTGGTGATGAACCTGATAACCAACGCCTCGGACGCGTTGGGCGGGGAAAGCGGCACGATCACGGTACGGGTCGAGAAGGCCCCCGAGGGTGATGCCGCCGACACCCCTCCAGCCCAGCCGTCAGCCGCAGCCGAGTCCCTCCTGCTGGAAGTGGCCGACACTGGTTGCGGCATGGATCCTGAAACCCAGGCGAAGATCTTCGACCCGTTCTTCAGCACCAAGTTCGATGGCCGCGGTCTGGGCATGGCGGCGGTCCTCGGCATCGTCCGCGGACACCGGGCGACGATCCGCGTCGACAGCCAGCCTGGAAAGGGCTCGACCTTCCGCATCGTCTTCCCACCGTGCGACGAGCCCCCAGAGGCGCGCGCCGCGACGGGTCTGCCAACCGAAGACTGGACCGGCGGCAGCGGCACGATCCTGCTGGTCGATGACGAAGAGCCGGTACGCTTCGTCGCCCAGGCCAGCCTCGAAAAAGCCGGCTTCCGGGTCCTCACCGCCGAGGACGGTCATCGGGCGCTCGACGTGTTCGAGCAACACCGAGACACGATCGTCCTGGTGTTGCTCGATTCGCGCATGCCGAACCTCAGCGGCATCGAGACCTTCCGCGAGCTGCGCCGCCGCCGGCCCGGCCTCCGGGTCATCCTCTACAGCGGCGACACCGAGCCCAAAGCCACCGCCGGCGAGGACGGCCTGGCCGGCTTCCTGCGCAAACCATTTCGGCCGCTGGATCTCGTCCGCAAGGTGCGTGCGGTTCTGGAGACGTCTGCCTGGGATTGAAATCCCAGGCCGGGCCGACGCCTGGCACTCCTCGCCTAGCCGGGCTGGTGCCTGGAACCCAATCCGGCGCTCCGGTGCTCAGATCCCAAAGGGACCCAAGAGCGTTTGCCCGGGATTTCGATCCCGGGTCTTCGAGTGCTAGTCCGACCCCGAAACCACCGATCCCGCCGTAGACCGTGCAGCGCCGTCTGACGGCACCTCCAGACCCAACACCCCAGCCAGGAAGCTGAGCTCCTCCGCGTAGGTCCGGCGAGACTGTTCCGACGTGGTGCCGAAGCCGTGGCCGGCACCGCGGACGATCTTCAGCAACGAGGGCTGGGCGCACTCCCGTGTCTGCTGCCGCTGATGCTGCAGGGCGGCGACGAACTTGTAGCCGTGCAGGGGCGGTGTGGTCTCGTCTTTCTCGCCGACGGTGACCAGGAACGGCGGATAGCAGCGATCCTCACGGACGTTGTGGTAGGGCGAGTAGGCGTGCAGGGCGCGGAACTCCTCCTCGATCTCGGACGAGCCGTAGCCGCGGGTCCAACCCTTGATGGTGGTGAAATGCTGGTAGCGCAACATATCGAGGGAAGGGATGCCAATCAGCCCGGCACCGAAAAGGTCGGGCCGCTGCAGGACCGCCGCGGCGGCCAGCGAGCCGGACGCGCTCCAGCCGTTGGCGACGATGCCACCCTTCGAGGTGTAACGCTTCTCCACCAGCCACTCGGCGGCGGCGATGTAATCGTCGATGGCGTTCTGGCGATTGAGCCGGATGCCGGCTTCGCGCCAGGCGTCGCCGTACTCACCGCCGCCACGTACCCCGGGCAAGGCATAGACGCCGCCCATTTCGAGCCAGGCGAGGATGTGCGGCTGATACCAGGGCACCGCCACCCAACCGCCGAAACCGTAGCCGTACATGAAGACCGGGTTCGTGCCGTCGCGCCGCAGGCCGCGTTTGTGGGCGACGAAGAGGGGCACCCGGGTACCGTCCGGGCTGTCATAGAAGGTGTGCTCCACCACGTAGTCCGCCGGCTCGATCGGCAGCTGCCGTCGGACGAACGGGCGGCTCTCGCCGGACGCCAGATCCAGCCGGTAGACCGTCGACGGCTCGAGGAAGCCGTTGAAGGTGTACCAGACCTCATCCGGCGCCGCGTCATTACCCACCAGGCCCGAGCCGATCCAGCCCGCCGCCAGGGGCACCTCGCGCTGTAGCCGGCCGGAGAGCGAGTGGACCCGCAATCGCGCCACATTGGCTTGCCGATAGAGCAAGACGAGCCGGTCGCCGATCATACGCATGGCGTTGCCACCGGCGGTGCTGCCGCCGGCCAGGGTATCGGTGCTTTCGGCGACGACTTCGGTCCAGTGGCGCGTCTGGGGCTTGCTCCGATCGACCGCGATCACGCGACCATTCGGCGCCGTATGGTTGGTGTAGAAGTAGAACTTGTCGGCACGGCTGCCGAGGAATTGGTAAACGTGCTCGCCGTCGCCCAGGAGCTCGGTGAATTCCGCCTCCGTATCGTCCAGCCCGTGGTAGAGCACCTTGTTGTGCGAGCTCGTCCCGGCGAAGACCGTCACGACGAGGAATCGGTCATCGTTCGACAGGCTGGGATTGAATAGCCAACTGGGCTGGTCCGGCCGGTGGTAGACGATCTGAGGTGCCGCGTCGCCGC
>JBCCGX010000385.1:0-8512 GCA_039029035.1 Acidobacteriota bacterium
CGAAGCGCCCTCGGCCAACCTACGATCACCCGTCTCTCGTTCGCCCAGAGTATGGGCTCGAATCCCGCTCATCCAGGTTAAGACGGCAAACAGGGCCGAACTGAGTCACCGAGGGCAACTTTCTTTGGTTTCTCGATCCACAGCCCCGTGGCAGGCGTAGCAGCATCCTCCCCGAGATAGGCAGTCGGCGCCGGAGCCGGGCATGGGTAGCAGGCCCTCTGCGACCCAAATCGCCGACGCAGCGTCCCCCAACGAACGACGGCTCCTGCAGCTCCGGCACCGACTGCACCTCGACTGGCCTCCCTCCACGGTCCATCACGCCGTACTTTTGCTACACAGTCTGTTTCTACACAGTCTGTTTCTACACAGTTAAGACGATAACCGCCGACGGATTGAGTCAGCCGGATTGCGTCAGGAACCGGCTGCGGAGCGCAGCCGACGTCAGCGGACGTCTCTAGTCGGTTGTTGCCTCCGGCAGCATGGCGCGGAATTCCGCCGCCCGCTCGCTCTCTCCGCGCTGGTCGAGGAACTGCGCCAGGCGATCCAACGCCTCTCGCTGGCGGCGATGGCGCCCGTTGGCGAGCAGCTTGGCGTAGCTCCCCTCGAGGAGCCGCAGGGCCTCGTCGTCGGCCCCGGCGCGCCCCAGGCCGTGGCCGAGGATATTCTCGCCCAGGGCGATCGTCGTGTTGCTCTCCGAGCCGAGCACCGCGCGCCAGCGGTCGAGAAGACCGCGCAGCGTTGCGTTCGCCTGCGCCACCTCGCCGAGCTCGATGCGGATCTCCTGCCGGCGGATCTCCAATAGAAGCAGATTCGGATGGTCGGGTTCGACCGCTTGCCGCAAGACTTCGAGCGCCTCGTCGTAGCGCGCCAGAGCCTGTGGATAGCGCCCGTCCGCCTGGAGCAAACGCGCCAGATTGAACAGGCTCGGGAACAGCGAAACATGCGTCTCCCCTAGGGTCCGCTGCTGGATCTCGAGGGCATCACCATAGGCTTCGGCGGCGGCCTCGAGCTGCCCGAGCTGGCGCCGTGCGATGCCGAGGTTGATCAGGGGCTTGACCAGCCAGGGAGAACCCGAGCCGTAGAGCGAGCGGCGCAGTTCCACGGTCTGGGTGTAGTGCTCCAACGCACCCTCATAGTCACCGACCGCCAGCTGCGCGGTCGACAAATTGTTGAGTGCTACCGCCAGCTTCGAGTCGCTGGCACCAAGGCGCCGCGACAGAGCCAGGGCTTCTCGCGCCAGCGGAACAGCGGTCTGGTACTCGCGACGAAAACACAGCACCGATACGCGGGTGTTGAGTGCTTCGAGAAAATCGACGTGGGAGCGGCCGACCAGGCGAGCGAGCTTGTCCGTCGCCTCAGCGGAGAGAGCGGCGGCAGCTTCCAGGTCACCATCCTCCCTGTACTTCAGAACGCTCGCCAAGACCGCTTCGGCCCTGGCGACATCGGCATGCTCGTCGCCGTAGAGTGCCTGGCGGATCTTGCGTGCCTTCTCGACCTGCTCCTCCGCCTGGTCGAACAACCCCAGGTTGTAGTAGATGACGCCAATCGCCTGCAGAAGCTCGGCGTGCAGCTCGGGGTCTTCATGGGCTTGGTGCTCGAGGGAGGCTGAGCCACGATCGAGCGCCTGGCGCACCGTGATCTGCGAGTGCTCTTCGTCGCTGACATACGGGTCGCTCTTGTGGAAGAGGTCGAGCACCCAATCGAGGAAGAGCTGCTTCTTGCGCTTTTCTTCCTCCGCCCGATCGCGCTCCTGGCGTGCCAAGTTGCGCTCGACGACGACGCGATCGCGCTCCTTGGCCACCCGCTGCAGCATCATCGCCATACCGCCGGAGAAGGCCACCATCAAACCGAGAAACAAGAGCGCGACGGCGACCGCGCGACGGTTGCGTTGAGCAAATTTCGCCGCCCGATAGCGCCAGTTGGGGCGCCGGGCGGCAACCGGTCGACCGTCGCGATGACGCTGCAGATCCTCGGCCAACTGGCCGACGGTAGCGTAACGCCTGCGCGGCGCCTCGCGCAGCGCCTTGAGCACGATCGCGTCGAGATCGCCCCCTAGCCTCCGGGCGAGCTCACGCGGTGTGGCGCTGCGCTGCTGTGCCGCGTCTTCGGTGGTCCCGTCCTCGGTCGCTTCGCGGGTGCCCGTACGGCGACCATCGGCCACCAGGCTCGGCCACGCCGGCTCTTGCTCGGCAAAGACCCGCTCGATCTCGCGCGGCGAGCGGCTGGTGAATTTGAACGGCAACAGGCCGGTGAGCAGCTGATAGAGCAAAACTCCCAGGGAGTAGACGTCGCTGGCGGTGGTGACCATTTCCCCGCGCACCTGCTCTGGGCTGGCGTAGTGCGGCGTGAGCATGCGATTCCAGGTCTCGGTGGGCTCGATCGACGACGCCACCAGCTCCGGATTGAGCAGCTTGGCAATACCAAAATCGAGCAGCTTCGGTTCCCCGTCCGCCGCCACTAGGATGTTGCTCGGCTTCAGGTCGCGGTGAATCACCAGGTTCTGGTGCGCGCTCTGCACCGCCGAGCAGATCTTGAGGAACAGCGCCAGGCGCTCGTCGACGCCCAGGCGGTTGCGGTCGCAATAGGTATCGATGCGCTCGCCCTCGATGTACTCCATGACGAAGTACGGCAGCCCTTCGACGGTCGTGCCGCCATCGTAGATGCGGGCGATGTTGGGGTGATCGAGACTGGCCAGAATCTGGCGTTCGATCTCCAAGCGACGGTTGAGATCCTCGCTCTCCATGCCATGGCGGACGAGTTTGACGACGACCCGGCGCTGAAAGGCCTTGTCGTCACGCACCGCCAGGTACACGCTGCCCATGCCCCCCTGCCCGATGCGGCGCAGCAATCGATAGGCACCGATCCTGCGGCCGCGGCTCACCTCCGGCGCTTCGAGTGTCGCGGTCGGACTCTCGCCATCGGCCCGCTGCAGAGCCGGTCGGTCGAGAAACGTGGCGTCACGAGCGTCCGCTTCGAGCATCTCCTCCACCGCCCGCAGCGCTTCGGCGTCGCCGGCACAGGCCTCGGCGAGAAAGGCCTGGCGCTCGGCCGCTGGCCGCTCCGCCGCCTGTTCGAAGATCCGCAGGATACGCTCGAGGCGCTGCCCCGAATCCTCAGACCTCGGCATCGATCCGGTCCGCACGATCCTGTTGCAAATGGCGCGACAACCAGGCTCGAGCGGATCGCCAGCGGCGCGTGACGGTCGCGCTGGACGTCCCCAGGACCTCGGCGATCTCCTCCCGATTGAGACCGCCGAAGTAGCGCAGCTCGACGATCCGCGCCATCTCCGCATCGACCTTCGACAGATCTTTCAGGGCATCGTCGACCGCCAAAAGGTCCAACGCCCTGCCCTCGGCCACGTCGCGAGCTTCGTCGAGGGGAAGCAAGACCGCGCCGTTGCCGCGCTTCTGCCGATGCCGATAGCGCGCCTGGTCGACCAAAATGCGGCGCATGAGCCTCGCCGTGACCGCATAGAAATGGGTTCGATCGGCCCATTGTACCCGGTCGAGATCAACCAGCCGCAGGTAGGCTTCGTGCACCAGAGCGGTGGTCCTCAGAGTCTGATCACCGTGTTTGCCGCGCAGAAAGCGCGCCGCGATGCGCTTCAGCTGGCGATAGACCAGCGGCAGCAGGTTCGGCAGCGCCTCGCCGTCGCCGCCGCGCCAGGCGAGCAGCAGATCGGTGACTTCCCGTTTCGACTCCGGCGTCGGCTCAGATCCCACGCCGCCATAATACCTCTCGGAACCAGCGTAAAGAATTCCGCTTGTCCGCTCTCTCGGTGCATTCGGCCCCGCTGAGCCGCCGAAATGACCGCTCGGCGAGTGCGAGGCCAGGCGTCACTCCGGATGGGCCTGCCACAGCACGTTGACGATCTTCCACTGGCCTTCGTACTTGGCCAGGTGCATGTAGTCGATGCCCCACTCGGCGACCAGCTTGACACTGGCGGTCTTGTCGAGCACCTCGTAGAGGATTACTTCCTTGGGCGCGTCCTGCGGAATGTGGCCGTCTTTGTTGTACCCCGCAGCCAGTCGAACCAGACCTTCGAAGGTCATGGGGACTTCGTAGTAGCCCTTCGTCTCCTTGTCGCGGCCGAAGCCGCGCTTGGCGAGCTCGGGGTGGACACTGCGCTCGATGCGGGACGGGTCGACGTCGTAGACGCCCTCGACGTAATCGAGCACGGCAGCACGGACGGCAGCCTCGTCTCCGCCCTCCTCGCCGAAGACGCCGAGGGTGATCGAGCTGGTGACGAGTAGGGCGAGACAGGTCGATAGAGCCTTGGTCATCGTGGTTCTCCTGATAGGTCGAAGCTAGAGCTCTGGTAGGACAAACTCGGGAATGAAGATCTGCTGGATCTGTGTCGATCCTTCGATCACCTCGGTCACTTTGGCATCGCGCAGGTAGCGCCCGACCGGAGAGCTCTCGCTGAGACCATAGGCCCCATGGAGCTGCACCGCCGCGTTGGCCGCCCGGACGGCGGTGCGCGAGGCGAAGTATTTGGCGATCCAGGTTTCTGGCGCGGCTCCGGGATCGAGCTGCCGGCGAAGATGCGCTGCGCGGTAGCACAGCAGCCGCGCCGCCCGGGTGCTGGCGATCATCTCTGTCAGCTGGCGCCGCACGAGCTGATGGTCACGGATCGGCGCGCCGCCTTGCTGGCGCTCGGCGGTGTAGTCCAGGCAGGCGTCGAGGCAAGCTTGGGCGATACCCACCGAGCCCCAGGCGACGCTGTAGCGTCCGTGGTCGAGGGCCGTCCCGCCGATCACGTGCGACAGGCCGAAACCGACTCTGCCGAGCAAGTGATCGGCCGGTATGCGGCAGTCGTCGAGCTCGATCTCGGCCAGCAGGGAGGCCCGAGTCCCCGTCATGCCGGCGATCGGCCGGCGCGACAGTCCCGGCGCGTCCGCCTCGACCAGATAGGCCGCGAGACCTCGCTCACCTCGCGCCAAGACCAGGAAGACATCCGCGATCTGGCCGAAGGTCGTCCACTTCTTGCGGCCTCTGAGGACAACGCCTCCGTCCTCCTCACGCGCCTCGGTCTCGACCGAGGCGGCATCACTGCCGACGTTGGGCTCGGAGACGGCCAGAGCGCCCAACCGCTCACCCCGTGCCAGCCGAGGTAGCAGCTCGGCCTTGAGCCGCGGGCTGCCCCAACGAGCCAGGGTCAGGGCCACCATATCGTGTACGGTCAACAGCGAGCGCACCGAGGAGCAGCCTCGGGCCAGCTCTTCGGTCAACAAGCCGTAGGTGACGGCATCCATGCCACGGCCGCCGACTTGCTCGGACAACGGGGCACCCAAATAGCCACGCTGCCGGAGCTCGTCGATCGTCGCTCGCGGCACTTTCTCCTGCCGGTCCCAACGATCGGCGTACGGTGCGATCCGGTCGCGAACGAACTCGCGGAAGCGGCCCCGAGCTGCCGTCTCCGCTGCCGAAAGCTCGACCTGCATGCCGGGCTCTTCAGCCGACGCGGTGGCCGAAGAGCGGTCTAGGGCGCCGCCTTCAGGCACCGGCTTCGGCCGTCGACTTGCGCTCGATCAAGGCATCGATGGCGTCGATCGTGCGGAAGTTGTCGAGATCGAGATCGGCGTCATCGACCGTGATGGAGAACTCCTTCTCGACGAAGGCGATGAGTTGCATGGCGAGCAGCGAGTTGACGAAGCCCAAAGCGAAAATGTCTTCGTCGTCTTGCAGCTCGTGGTTGCGAAAATAGCGGGAGAGAAACTGCTTGATCTTTGCCCTGCGCTCAGCCATGGGTTGTCGACTCCTGGTTACACGCTGTAGCGGTAGAAACCCTCACCGCTCTTACGCCCGAGCAGGCCGGCGTGCACCATTTTCTTGAGAAGGGGACAGGGGCGGAATTTGTCGTCGTTGTAACTCTCGTACAGCACGATGAGGGAATCCAAGATGGTGTCGAGGCCGATCAGGTCACCGGTCTCGAGCGGTCCCATCTTGTGCCCGAAACAGGTCTTGAACAGGCGATCGACATCTTCGGCCGGAGCGACATCATCCTGCACCAGAAAGATGGCCTCGTTGACCGTCAGCATCAGCACCCGGTTGGAGACGAAGCCCGGCATGTCCTTCACCACGATCCCTTCCTTGCCCATGGAGGCGAGCAAAGCGAGCGCCGTGTCCAAGGTCTGCTGGGAGGTTCGATGGCCGCGGATGACCTCGACCACCGGCTTGAGAGGCACCGGGTTCATGAAGTGCATGCCGACCACCCGATCCGGGCGCTGGGTCCAGGAACCGACGCGAGTGATCGAGATGGCTGAAGTGTTCACTCCGAAAACGCAGGCTTCTGGGCACACCTTGTCGAGGCGCCCATAGACCTCTTTCTTGATCTCCGGTTTCTCGACCACGTTCTCGATCACGAAGTCCGCCTCGGCCAGCCGCTCGTCGTCGGTGGTGAAGGTGATCCGCTGCAGCACCTCGTCGGCCGTCGGGCCTGCAGACTGGCTGCCAGACCGTTTCTGAAACAGACTCTGCATCCGCAAGTTCTTGCGGATCTCGGCGCTGGCGCGCTCGAGAATGTCGTCGTCCAAGTCCACGACTACGACGCGATGACCGTGCTGGGACAGGCTTTGCGCCACCCCGACGCCCATCACCCCGGCACCGATCACCGCCACGGTTTCGAGTTGTGTCTCTTGCGTCATCGGGGCCTCCGTCTCGAGGGTGAGTTGGCCAGTGGGGGGAAGGTGCGATTCGAAACAAGACTGCCCGTGGCCGCGCCGACGCAGTGGCCTATCCAGACAAACCGATCTTATCAATGCGCAAGCTTCGTGCAGGCTAATCCTCTGTCAACCGCGGGTAGTCGAGACAAAACGGTCGCATCGCACCCCCGGGAGAGCGCCTGAGGAGACGATCTGCCTGTGCTAGAGTCTTTCGTGTGTCTGTGACCTCATGCGTGACTTGGGTGACAAGGGGGCCGAGATGATCGAAGGCAGCACCCGGATCCGGCGCATCACGATCAGAGGCAGCCGAGGCGCGGAATGAAGCTGCTCTACCTCGATGCTTATTCCTCCTATCCCCTGGCTCGGGCTGGCGGCCACCGCTCGGGACACTCGTTGCTCGCCCGGGTAGCCCAGCGAGACGACTGGCACTGCATGACCCTGATGCCGAAGCGGGGTCGCGGCGCCCTGCTGCCGGCCTACGATCCCAAGGTCTCGGACTTCGCGGCCCTGGGCATCCGCTCCTTCCACCGCCAAAGCAAGCATTGGATCTTCGACTGTGGCTACCCTGTGTGGGCGGTCGACGAGGTCCAGGACAGCTTGGAAGAGGTCTTCGAGCGCTACCAGCCGGATCTGGTCTACTGCCAGAGCCCGGAAGTCCTACCGCTGCTGCGCGAGGCGCGCCAACGCCAGCTCGCCGCGATCTGGTACATCCGTGACACCCGCCCGCGGGCCGAGGATCTGCGCACCGCCGATCGACTGGGAGTTCAGCTGATCGCCCTGTCGCGCTTCGCCCGTGATCGAATTCACGACATCGCCGGTGTCGAGGCCGAAGTGCTGCATTCGCTGATCGAGCCAGAGCACTATCAGGTCGAACCGGCGTCCGACGGCCGCATTACCCTGATCAACCCGATCGCCATGAAGGGCTTCGAGCTCTTCGTGGAGCTCGCGGCGCAGTTGCCGCAGCTGCCCTTTCTGGCGGTCGAGGCCTGGCCGCTGGGAGACGACCTCGAACGGGTGCTCGAGCGCCTCGAGCCCTTGCCCAACGTCCACTTCTTGGAGCAGCAAGCGGACATGCGGCAGGTCTATCGGCAGACACGGCTTCTGCTGGTGCCATCGATCGTCGAAGAGGGCGGGCCGCGGGTCGCCCGCGAGGCACAGCTGAGCGGCATCCCGGTGGTGGGCAGCGCGCGCGGGGCCATCGCCGAGCACACCGGGGCGGGTGGGATCATCCTCGAAAGCGACGATCCCCGAGCCTGGGCCGAGGTCGTGCAGACCCTTTGGACGCATGCGGAGCGCTACGCTGCGCTCAAAGAGCGTGCCTGGCACAACGCCCGGCGCGAGGAATTCACCGTTTCGTTCCAGATCCGGCGCTTCGTCGAGATCTGTGCTCTGGCCCGACAGAAGGCAGAAGCCGCTTCGAACTGATCGCCGGGGACCGAACGCTGGGCTGAGACCCTTGGGGTAGCGACGCGATCAGCCTATGCCGCTGCTCGGGCCGACGCCACCTTGGCCAGCCAGCGATCGAGCATCAACAACCGAAAGAGTGCCATGCCGTTGTTCTCCTCGCCGGTCAGATGGCGCTCGAACAGCCCATGCAGAGCCTTACGGTCGACGTCGACCGACTCCAGACCGCGCAGGGAGCCCAGGCTTTCGCTCATCGCATCGCGCAGCGGCCCCCGGATCCAGTCGTCCATGGAAACGGTGAAGCCGCGCTTTTTTTGGGTCGAGAAGTCGACCCGCCGCCCGAGAGCGGACCGCAGCGGCAGCTTGCCGAGTCCGCGCTCGAGGTCGATACACTCCTTGGCGCCGAAGCTCGCCGCTCGCTCGACGAGCTCGCGATCGAGCAG
>JBCCGX010000386.1:0-8487 GCA_039029035.1 Acidobacteriota bacterium
CCCGGGTCGATGATGGCGAGGGGTGGGGGTGTACGGAAGACGTAGTGTCCGTAGTGGACCATGCGATGCGGATGGCGGGCCGGCTGCGACAGGAAGGTCTCTTCTGCGACCTCTTGCTGGTGTGCCCGTTCCTGGCGCTCTTCGGTGAAGCGGACAGCGGTCAGAACGCTCGTCGCGGCAATGATGAGCACGACGGCGAGAAGCGCCGCAAGCGCGGACTTCGAGCGCATCCACAGCCGCCAATCCGCAGCGGCGATCGTAAAGACCCTGCTCAAGCCACAGCCCTCCCGGCGAAGGCCGAATGCACCGCCTCCGTATCGATCCGTCCTTCCGCGGGTCGGTCAAAGCCCCCGACCAATTTGCCCTTGCGAAGAAGTCCGATGCGATCGGCGACCTGGCAGGCGCCATAGACATCGTGGGTCACCATCAGGATCGCTCGATCATCGTCCGCGAGCGATCGAACGAGGGTGTTGAATTCATCGATGGCGATCGGATCGAGACCCGATGTCGGCTCGTCGAGTAACAGGATGGGCGTGTTCCGCAACAGCGCCAGGGCAATCGCCACTTTCTGGCGCATGCCTTTGGAGTAAGAGCCGAGCCTCTTGTCTCGCGCCTCCGGCTGGAGGCCGACGCGGTCAAGCGCTTGATCCACCGCCGCCCTGTCGGCTGCCGCTTTGGCAAGCGAGAGAAAGTAGGCCAGGTTCTCCTGGGCGCTCAGATGCTCATAGAGCGTCGCGGCCTCTGGGAGATAGGCCGTGACGCGACGAGCCGCCGTCAGATCATCGCTCACCGATCGACCCTGGACCCGGACGGAGCCCGACTTCGGTGTGAGGAGCCCGAGAAAAGTCAGCAGCGCCGTGGACTTGCCCGCACCGTTGCCGCCGAGCAAGGCGTAAACTTCGCCTGGCGCGACGCCGAACGAGACGTCTCTCAAGACGGTCTGCTTTGATCGTTCAACGCTTAAGTCTTCGGCTTCCAGCGCTGCAGTCATTCTGGTCTCCTATGCGTCATCGGTCGAGCTCCACGAGCTGCATGTTGGATTGGCCTCGGCCGACAGATCGGTCGAGGTAGATACTTCCCGAGCCGTTGTTCGGCTGAGAAGTAGAGGGCTGCCTGCGGGCGGCGACTGGACCTCTAGGCCAGAGCTACTCCGCCGCGGAGTCAGACCGTCTGGATGGCCTCGGCCGAGAATCGGTCGAGGTCGATGCTTCCCGAGCCGTCGCTCGGCTGAGAAGGAGGGGGTCTGCTTACGGGCGGCGCTGAGTCCCTGGGGCAGACGGTGCCGCTGGGGCAGACGGTGCCGCTAGGTCGGGGTTCTGGCCCGCGGAGTCAGACCGTCGGGGGCCCGCGCGGAGCGGGTCGCAGGGCGTCGAAACCGGAGAGCACAAGGCCGTCCGCCGCGCGAACAGCCCGCGTTACCGTCACCGGCGATCGCGAGGTCGGCTGCGAGGCGTCCAAGGCGCCTTGGCGCCGCCCGGCCGCGCAGGCTGGGCAGAGCTCGACGTCGATAGCTGTCGATGATTCGACGTGTTCCGTTGTGTCGGGAAGATCGTGTCCGCCGCTGAGAGCGACCGAGCTGAACTCCCCACTGGTGGGCCCGTCGTGGCTGTGTGTCGCGATCAGCCCTCCAGCGAGGACGAACGCGGCCAACGTCAGCCAAGCGGCCGGGGCACTCAGATTCCGCAACCTCTGCATTGGCGGCGACACTAGCAGACCTATCGACGCCGGGGCAATGCGATCGACGACAACAACGGGCCGAAGGGCAACGCGACGGCGAGGAGCTTCGACCCGCCGCGACGACGATTCGCAATGATCGCTCTAGCTGTCCTTGGAAGGAACGCCAGAAAGCGCGTTATCGGGACGGCCCGATCACTGCACGACCACGGCCTGCCCCGCCTGCAGGCGCTCGCCGCCGCGCACGACGACTCGGTCACCCGCCTGGATGGCACCGCGCACTTCGATCCGCGAGCCTTCGCCGATGCCGGTCTCGACATCGATCCGTTCCACCGTGCCGGTCGCCGTCACCTTGAAGACATGCACGTTGTCCTGGCGCAGGATCAACGCGTCACGCGGCACCGCGACAGCGGTGCGAGTGTCGCTCTGAGGCAAGGCGACGCGCAGGGCCGCGCCGATCACCCAGGGTGAGAGATGCGGTGCCTCGGCACCGGTGGGCGGCAGCTCGACGCGGATCTCGAACATGCGGGAACGCTCGTCTCCGACCGGGATGACCGCCCGCACTCGCCCTTGGGCCTCGACTTCACCTTCCTTTACCGCCACATCCATGCCGCGCTGCAGATGTGGCGCGACGGTCAGAGGAGCCTGGGCGCGAACTTCCGGGTGGCGGACATCGACCAGCCGCACGACGGCGCCGCCGACGGAGGTGTACTCGCCGAGTTGCTGCAGCCGCTCGACGATCTGGCCCGGGAAGGGGGCCTTCAACTGCGCCCGGTCGAGGCGATCTTGGGCCTGATCCCGTGCCAGGCGCGCCTCGACCAGCTCCTGCTGCGCCATCTCCCGCCGCGAGACGATCTCGTCGAGCTGGTTGCGGGCGGCGATCTGCTCGGCCTCTAGGGCCTGGAGGCGAGATTCCTGGCGTTCGAGATAGCTCAGGTTGACCGTCAGACGCTGGATGCGGGTCTCGGCCTCACGGAGGCTGAGTTGTAGCGCCCGATCGTCGATCCGCGCCAAAATGTCGCCTCGGCGGACCTCGTCGCCGATCTCGGCCACCCACTCGAGCCGGCCGGCGATCTCGGCCGCGACGCGGGCGTCGTTGCGGCTGACCACGGTACCCGGCACCCACAGCGTGGAGCTCAAGGGCACCTCGACCGCTTTCGCCACCTTCACCGGTACCGGCGGCGGCGTGGGCTGGTCCTGGGCGACGGCCGGCGCCACGGGCTGGCGCAGGAGCTGGATGGCGAGTCCCAGCGCCAGCGCCGCGACGGCGATGCGTAGAATCCATGGCACGGAGTTGAGTCCTGATCGTCAGTTCTGGGGCTTCAAGCTGCGGCCGGCTCGAGCCGTCTCGGGCCCTCACCGTCACCCTGTGCGGCGGTCCGTTGCCCTTCGCCGAGGCGTAGGAGGCAGGGGAGGAGGAGCAACGTAAAGACGGTGCTGACCATCATGCCGCCGCTGATCACCACCGCCAGTCCGCGGTAGATGGCGCTGCCGGTGCCAGGCACCAGCACCAACGGCAGCATACCGAAAATACTCGTCGAGGTGCTCATCAGGATCGGCCGCAGGCGCAGCCTTAGGGCCTGGGCAACGGCCGAGCGCCGATCGAGGCCGGCGCGCTCGGCGCTGCGTGTCTGGTGCACCAGCAGGATGGCATTGTTCACCACCAAGCCGAGCAGGATGATGAAGCCGATCATGGTCAGCAGATCGAGCGGCTGGAAGGTGACCAGGTTCATCAACCGCAAGGCCACCACGCCACCCACCGTGGCGAGCGGCAAGGCCAGCACCACCAGGGCGCTGTCTTTCATTGATTTGAACAGAGCGCTCATCAACAGGAAAAGCACCAGCAGCGCGACGAGGAAGTTTTCCGACAGGTTGCGCACCGCGTTGCGCAGCGAATCGGCGCCGCCACCGTAGTGTAGGCGCCCGTCGGCGGGGAGGAGCGCCTGGACCTGCGGCGCCACCTCGTCCTGCAGGGTCGCGAGGGCCTCTTCCAGGGAGATGCCGTCCGGCGGATTGATCTGCAGGGTCAAGGTGCGCCGACGATCGACCCGGCGCAGCTGGGTCGGTCCAACGGTACGCTCTACCTCGAGCAGCTCACCCAACTGCAACACCGAGCCCGACGGGGTGGCCAGGGGGACCGCTTCGAGCTCTTCGGGGGTGGCCCAATCGTGCGAGCGCAGGATCACGTTCATGCGTTTCTCGCCGTCGAAGTGCTCGCCGACATAGAGACCATCGCCCAGCGCCCGGACGATGCCCGCCATCTGACCGCGTGACCAGCCGACCTCCAGGATCCGCTGGTCGTCGGGATGGAGTCGCAGCTCCGGCTCCGCCAGATCGAGCCCGGGTAGCGGGCGCACGGTGACCCCGGGGATCTTCTGGTGCAACAGCTCCATCCCCTTGCGTCCGGCGTCGAGCAGTGCCTGGGCATCTTTGGATTGCACGTGGAAGGCGATCGAGCGGGCGCTGCTGAAGCCGCCGAAGAGATCGCCTTGAAAAACGAAGGCCTGGGTGTCTGGTAGGCCGCTGGTGATCTCCTCGCGCATCAAGCGTTCGAGCTCGCCGGCCTGGCTCTGGTCGACCGCTCGGCCCCCCACCATGCCGCCGCCGGGCCAGGTGAAGAGGTAGTAGTTGCGCAGCGCCGGCTGGCGCTCGCCGCGCATATAAGGTGCCAGGCGATCGATGATCGTTTGGGCGATCTCACGATCAGTGGTCTCGATGCTGGCACCCGGCGGCAAAACCAACATGCCATCGATGGCGTCCCGTTTCACCGGCGGCAGATAGTCGAGCTTGGGTAGCAGCAGGATCGTCACGGCAATCGGTACGGTCATCAGGCTGCCGATCCACAAGGCACGGCGCCGCGGTGTATCGGTCCATCGCACCAGCCGGCGAGCCCCTCGGTTCCAAAAGGCACTGTGGGGATCTTCGAGGCGCGAGATCCGCAGCCATTTGCGGGCGGCGGTCGGCAGGATGGTGATCGCCACCAGGAGCGAGATGATCACCGCAATGGCGATAGTCAGGGCCAGATCGGCGAACAGCTGGCCCTCGACGTCTTTCAAGAAGATGACCGGCAAGAAGATCGCCACGGTCGTCGCGGTCGAAGCCACCAGGGCGCCCCACACCTGGGCCGTGCCGCGTGCGGCAGCGGCCAGCGGCTCTTCGCCCTCTTCGCGCAAGCGAACGATGTTCTCCAGCACCACGATCGCCGCGTCGAGCACCATGCCGACGGCGAAGGCGAGGCCGGCGAGGGAGATCACATTGAGGCTGCGTCCGGTGGCATTGAGCACGATGAAGGTGCCGGCCAAGGACAAAGGGATCGCGGTCGCCACGATCAGCGTCGCGCGCGCCCGGCGCAGGAACCACCAGAGGACGCCCACCGCGAGGAAAACGCCGACCGCCAGGTTGCCCGAGACCAGGGCGATGGCGCGGTTGATGAACACCGAGGCGTCGAAGCTCGGCTGCATGTCGAGACCGTTCTCGGCCAGCAGACCCTGGTTGAGCTCGTCGGCGATCACCTTCACATCGACCAGCGCTTGCAGCACGTTGGCCTTGTTCTCGCGATCGATCCGCATCGCCATCGCCGGGTTGCCGTTCTGGTAGGTGCCGAAGGTGCGGTCACCGCGCGCCACTGCAATCTCGGCGATGTCCCCGAGGCGGATCGGGCGCCCATCGCGCCAATCGAGGATCAGCTCCTCGAGCTGGCCCGGCGTGTAACGGCCGGCGAAGCGTAGGGTGTATTTGCGCCGGCCGACGTCGACGAAACCGCCGGAAACGTCATTGGCGCGCCCGGCCAGGGCGGCGACCCGAGGAATCTGAATACCGAACTCGGCGGCACGGTACGGATCGAAGCGGATCTGCACTTCCTCCGGCGCGCCGGCCATCAGCTGCACGCCGGCCACCCCGGGCACCGACTCGAAGCGCGGCTTGACCACGTCTTCGAGCAGCTTCTGGTAGCTCTCGATCGGCTTGGGGTTGTTCGGCAGCCGCTGGACGTAGAACCAGATCAGCTCGCGGTTGGTATCGCCACCGAAGCCGCCACCACCGAGCTGGACCACCGGCGGGTCGGCGTCGGCCGGCAGGGGCGGCACGCGGTTGAGGCGGCTGATCACCTCCACCAAGGTCTGCTGCATGTCGGTCTCGAGATCGAACGTCAGCGAGATGTTGCACCAACCCTGGTTGATCTCGGCAACGAACTCCTGCAGCCCCGGTAGGCCCTGCAGAACCTCTTCTTGGGGCTCCAAGATGTCCGACTCGATCTCCTGCGGCGAGGCGGCCCGCCAACTGGTCGTGATCCCCATCTGCGGGCGCTCGATCTCGGGAAACAGCTGCACCGGCAGCTTGCTCAGACTGAAGGCGCCGAACAGCAGCACGATGGCGACGCCGACGGCGACCCCGGCAGGGTTCTCGAGGGAGCTCTTGGTCAGACTCATGAGGATTCCGGGCGAGTGTGGCGGGACCTGGAAAATCAGCGTAGAGAATCAAGAATCTTAGCGCAGACCCGGGGTTTAGCTTCTGATACGGCCTTTCGCCCTTCGTGTTTTTCTTGCCGTCGCCTCAGACCCCTCCGGCTTCGCCGTGGGCCACCACCCGCCGATCCAGCCGCTCCCGCGCAACCCACCTCGATCGGGAGGCGTCTTCCACCTGGGGTCTGAGCTCTCGCAGTTGGCCCGAGCACGGGTCGTGGCGCATGCCACGGTAGGGCAGGGGCTCGACGGTGCGTGAACAGGCGACGTTCGGGTCGCCGTCTTTCTCCCAGCCTTCGCTGTGGAGGAAGAAGGTGCGGCGCCAGCCGTCCGGCAGCGGGGGGAGGTTGGCGACGTCGAAGCGTAGTCGGATCTCCTCGCCGGATCCCACCACCGCCAGACGATCGTCGGCTTGCTGTAGCAGGTCGGTGACCGGACCGAAGGCCGTGTAGTGCCCTTCGAGCTCCTGCCAGGAGAGCACGATCTCGCGGCCGGCGGAATCGAGCCGCCAGGGGTAGGAGCGGTGGTCGAGGTAATCGAACAAGTACGGGCCATTGTCGGCGTTGCGGTACCAGCGCGAGAAGCCGCGCCAGCGCAGGTCGGCCGATTGCGGTGCCAGCCGATGGATTCGGTGGGGCGTTGCATCGTCCGGTAGTCGATTGGCGGCGGCGATCAGATCCCAATAGACCTCGAAATCCGTCGTGACGCGCAGGCGTGGGTCCGCCGGATCGAGGGTGTCGGTCAGGTCGACGACGACGGGCTTGGTCTTGCCGGCCGGTAGTCCCATCCGAGCCGGCACCCGGCGCCAGCCACCGGCGCCGTCAGGCACTTCGAGCCGGGGAAACATCGGCGCACCGTCGGGGTCTTGCGATCGCGCGACGTTGGTGGAGGTGTTGCCCCAATGCAGCCAACCGACGAGGACCAGGACCGGGTTCTCGGCCGCGGCGATGTGTGCCGGCAGCTCGAGGGTCAGCTGGTGGGGCTGCACGGCGCCTTGGTAGCGGTTGTCGCCGCGGTGGTTGGTCAGGAAACGCTCGTCCCGTTGGCGCACCACGTCCAGCACCTCGTGGCCACGGTCGTCGAGGACCGAGGCGGGTGGCTCGAGGGGTGTCAGCAGATGCAACGCGAGGCCCTGCACCGCCTGGGGCAGCCACTGCTCGCCATTGTAGACCGCGACGTCGGACGGCGCGTCCACCGCCACCAGCTCGGCCTGATCCAGGTAGAGCGCTTCGCGCAACTCCTCGGTGATCGCCAGCTCCAGGGTGGATCCGGCGCCTTCCTCGGTAGCCTCGATCGGCGCCACCCAATCCGGCAGGCGCAGATACTCCTCGGGGTCGGCGGCGACGTAATGTCCCGGCGCGGCGAGCATCCCCACCGGCGAGAGACCCAAGATGTCGGTCACGAAGCGCAGGTCCTCACCATCGGAGGCATAGAGGAAGGGGCACGAGCCCTCGACCCGCATCGATAGCTCCAGGGTGTGCTCGGCTTCGGCCTCGGGTTCGAAGAGGTATTCGCTGATGCCGTTGGGCCAAGTCGCCTTGATCAGCGACGGTTGGTCTCGCCCGAGGCCCAGAATCAGGTTGGGCCGCCGCGGTTCCAGCCACTGTGTCGTTGTGCCGGCCACGACCTGGAGGCGCACCCCACGGGCGTCGCGCGGTACCTTGTTCGGCGGCGCCCGGAGCCGCAAGGCCAGCCAGTTCTGGTTCTCAGCGCCGTGGCCCCGAAAGCTGCGTAGCAGGCCCGCTTCTCCCCAGGAGAGGATATCGGGATCGCGGTCGCCATCGAGGTCGAGGACGAGGCTGCCGCGGGCGGCGGGCCAGGGCTCTTCGAGTAGATCAGTGCGGGCCGCGAAGCGTCCGTTGCCATCGTTGAACAAGCCGATGAGGCCGGCGCCCTGCAAGGTCGTCGCGCGCCCTGTTACCAGCAGATCTTGATCGCCGTCGAGATCGAGATCCGCCGCCGTGAGCTGCGCCGGCCGGAGCATCTCGTTGAAGAAGATCGTATCGCCCCGCGCTGCGTCGTCGTGCGCCAACGAAGCCCGGCCGTCGCCGCGCCAGAAGTCGAAGCCGCGCTCGAGAAGGATCACGACGTCCATATGGCCGTCGCTGTCGTAATCGAGGGGCAGGATCTGGGTGGGTTTTTCGCCTCGGGGCAGTGGCAAGCGGGCCTGCGGAGCGTAGTTGCCTTGTCGCCAGTTGCGCAGAATGATCAGCTCGGTCGAGGTCACCAATAGGAGATCCTGGTCGGCATCGGCGTCGAGGTCGGCGGCGGCGAGTCGTCGGATTCGCTCGTCGACCGGTAGGGGTGCTTTCTGTGGTGGGCCGAAGCCTGCCTCCCCCCGATGGGTCGACAG
>JBCCGX010000387.1:0-8478 GCA_039029035.1 Acidobacteriota bacterium
CTCGATCACCTGCTCGACGATGGCCGCGTCTACCTGACGCCCACCGTCATCGACGGCCGGTCCGGTTTCCGCGCCGCCTTCGTCAACTGGCGAACCGCTCAGGCCGATATCGAGACCATCCTCGCAGCCCTCGAAGATGCAGCGTCTGGTTGAACGACAAGCCAAATGCCCCACCCGCTGTCTCGTTCGACACGATCTCCAACGCGTGGTGCTCCCCCCGCGTCGTTGACCAAGCATCCGTCCGCCCGCCCTTCCGCGCTTGCTCGAGCGCGGAAGTCGAAGTGACCGCTGTTCGATGCTTGCTCGGTAGCTTATCTTGATAAGCTACGAATCAAGTAAGCTACTCAGCTCGTAGCTTATTTTTCGGCCACCCGATGAAGCTCGTAGAGAACAACCGATGAAGTTCGTTGATCGCCATCGAGAGCTGGCCGTGTTGGACGAGATGTGGAGTAGTCCGGAAGCTCACTTTCTTGTCCTCTATGGTCGTCGTCGAATCGGCAAGACGCGGTTACTCACCCATTGGCTGGGCGATCGTTCACCGCGGGGCATCTATTGGGTCGCTAAACCGGCGTCGTCGGCCAGCCTCTTGCGGAGCTTCTCTCAGGTAGTCCACGAAGCCCAGAGTAGCGTGGCAGCCGGTGCCGACTTCACCTATCCGTCCTGGGAGATGGCCTGGCAGGAAGTGGCAAGGCTCACGCGTGGCGGGCGGTTGGCTCTCTTTCTCGACGAGTTCACCTACACGCTTGACGCGACACCAGACCTTTCCGGAACACTGCAAAACGCCTGGGATCAAACCCTGAGTCGTTGCAACATCTTCCTGGTCCTGGCAGGATCCCATATGGGAATGATGGAAAGGGAGCTGCTAGCCTACCGAGCGCCCCTTTATGGCCGTGCCAGCGGCCGCCTATTGCTACAACAACTCCCCTTCAGCGCCCTGACGGAGCTCTTTCCCGCGTACGACGCGGCGGAGCGAGTCGCGCTCTACGCGGTTCTCGGCGGCATACCGGCCTACCTGGAGCGCTTCGACCCCCGTAGCTCGCTGTCCCAGAACATCAAGACCCGTTTGTTGACGCCGGTCAACTTGTTGCAGGAAGAACCGCGGCTCTTGCTCCAGGAACAGCTGTCCGAGCCCCGTAACTACATGGCCATTCTCGAGGCCCTCGCCCAGGGACATCGGATTCCTCAAGAGATCGCCGACTCCGCAGGGCTCAAGGGACCTCATGTCAGCAAGTACCTGGGGGTGCTGCAGGACCTTCGACTAATTCGCCGAGACGTACCGGCAACGGTGCGTCACCCGGAGCGCAGCCGCAAGGGACGCTACGTCATCATCGATCCCTATCTTCGTTTCTATTTCCGCTTTCTGGCTCGGCGCCAGGAAGACATCGCTCTAGGTCGGATCCAATCCACTTGGCAGCAGATCCAACGCCAGATGATCAGCTTCATCGGCGCCAATACCTTCGAGGAGCTATGCCGGGAGTGGGTGAGCCTCGAAGGCGACGCGGGCCGGTTGCCTCTGGTGCCGGAACGGGTTGGCAGCTACTGGTCGAAGCAGGCGCAAGTCGACATCGTGGCGATCGACTGGGCTGCAAAGCAGATTCTGTTGGGTGAGGTCAAGTGGTCGAGAAACCCGGTAGGACGAAGCGTTGTCAAGGAGTTGGTCGCCAAGACTGACCACGTTGTTCCGACTGGCGACTGGACCGTGCACTACGCATTCTTTGCCCGGGCTGGTTTCACCGATGCAGCCCGCTTGGCAGCGGGCGAAGTCGGGGCTCTGATGATCGACCTGGATCGGCTTGACGACGGCCTTGGGAAGTCATAGCACAATGGGCGCCGAGGCATGAGCAAAGAGCGCCGCATGGCTTGTCGCCAGGTTTACCCCTGTAGGTCGACCTAGGAGCGCGGCAGTTACCCAAGATCCGCGGGCGTTCCCTCGGGTCGGAGCGGTAACGGAATGCAACAGTTGCCAGCCGGGAAGGGGCCGACCGCTGGCTGGCTTCCTTTGATCAGCCTAGCGGCGCAAGGGGACGCGACGAGCTGGCTCACGTACGCTGGAAGTGGGCGACTCGGTGGGGCCTTACCGGCTACGGCGGGTTTTGGGGCGCGGTGGCATGGGGCAGGTCTACCTGGGCGAGCGCCAAGACGGCGCCTACCAGCGGCGGGTGGCGATCAAGGTGATCCATCCGTGGATGGCGACGGTGGATCTTGTCGAGCGCCTGTGCCAGGAGCGGCAGATTCTGGCCGGCTTGCGGCACCCAGCCATCGTGTCGCTGCTCGACGGCGGCGCAATGGCCGACGGCGTGCCCTACCTGGTGATGGATTACGTGGACGGGCAGGCGATCGACCACTTCTGCTAGGCATCCAACCTCTGGAGGGCTTACCGATCGGTTCGGGAGGAAATGATCAACCCCTCGCGGCCGCCGCGAAGGGTTCGATACGAGACAGCAAACCCCTCACGACAGTTTTGGGGGGTTGGATGTAAAACAAATCAACCGATCACGGCTATCGTGAACGGTTCATTATCGATTGATCCAGCCCGTTACGGCCGCCGTAATCGGTTGGATCGAAGAAGGTTCAGCCCGTTACGGCCGCCGTAATCGGTTGAGTGTCGATCCACCAAGCCTCTTACGACCGGTGCGCTCGGTTGACTGTCGATCCACCGAGCGATGACGCCTGTCGCAAGCCCTTTGGGTTCGACCCTAGTATGACGGTGTCGAGAGGCTCAAGGAGAGCTCGCGAGCTGCGCTTCGAGCTGTTCTCTGTAGGCCGGCACATCGACCAGATCGACGTGGCGAATCACCCGCTCGGCTTCGATCTCGACCATCACGACGACCGGAATCTCGAAGCGCAGGGTCGTGCCCGGCCGGCCAGCAAACGCGCCGTCTTGGCGGAAGCGGACGACGCCGTCGGCAGCGATCAACCGAGGTCCGGACTCGATCCATCGGTGGGCCTCGAAGCTGTCGATGGTGAGCGACTCGAAAACTTCGCTGAGGCCGGTGATGATGGCGTCTCGACCGCGCAGTACCATCACCGAGTCTTGGAACACCGCCTCTTCGGCCAGCTTCTCAGCGCAGCCAGCGAGGTCCTGGGCGGCGTAGAGCTCGAGGTAGCTTTGGGCGATCTCGAGCGGATTGCCAGGGGCCGCAGTGGGCTCCGGCTGCGCTACCTGGCGGCGCTCGGCGATGTAGGAGTAGGTGCCCTCGACGCAGGTGACGCCGTCTTCGGCGCAGGCGTCGAGGCGAAGCTCGTAGCGTTCGGGGCTGATGTTGAACAGGACGTGCCGGTTGGAGCCTTTGCGACCTCCGAACAGCTCGCCGGTCTGGCTGATGAGGATCCGGTCGTTTTCCGACGTGACCGCGTAGAGCTTGCGGTTGCCAAGGGTGTTGTTGGACGCGCCGACGATTCGGCCGTCCTCAGGATGTACCGAGTACAGCACGGCGCTGACGAAGGGCTCTCCGGGACCCTCCTCGTCGGCATGGGTCTCCTCGACGAGGATGCCACGACCGCCGAGGGTATAGCGCGCTGCAAGTCGTGCTTTCGACTCTCGCCGCGTCCCGTCCGCTTGGGCAAAGGACGTTGTCAGATCCCATTCCCCGATCAGAAACTTAAGGGCGGCCAATTCGGGTGGCGCCTGGAGGGCCTTGCCGTTGTCCGTCTCGGCGATGGCCGCAGGGACGGAGAGCAGGCACAGAGCGAGTACGGCGTTGAAGGTAGCAAGGCGGCTCATGGCGGGCTCCTTGGAGGCGTTGCCGGTGATGTCTGCTCGTCTTGCTACGGCAAAGCCTGCTCCTGGGTTGCCGGTCAGTCGATCCGTAGCGTCGACGTGGCACCGCGGCGGACTTCGACCTCGGGCCACACCCGCAAGGGCTCGGTGCCCTCGGCTTCACCATGGAGCTCCAAGCGGTAGCGTCCCGGCGGTAGCGATGGAAGCTCGGCCTGGTCGCCTTCGAAGGTCGCCTGCCTGGGCTCGGGCAGGGGCCCGTTGAGGACGAGGGAGGTTCCTTGGCCGAGGACGCGGATGGCGCCCCCGAGGGCCTCGGCTTCGGGGATGATCTCGCGCCACTGGCCGCGCTCGAGGTTCATCGGCAGCAGCCATTCGAGGGCTGACTCGGGCAGCAAGTGCGGGTGCTTCAGGGTGAGCTCGAGCCGCCACTCGCCGCGCGGCAGGCCGCGGAGCAGTATTTGCCGACCCTGGCGAAGAACTGTCGGCCGTTTGGCGATCTCCTGGTCGACTTCGAGGTCGAGAACGCGGACCTCGACGTCGACTTCGGCCAGGTCGGGAAAGTCGTCGCCGGTGGCGACTTCCGGCTGCAGGTCGATCGCCGGGCCGCATTCGATCTCGAAGAGTCCGAGATCGATGGTGCCGGGGGCCGAGTGCGCTTCCACGGTCACTTGGATCGGCGTGGCCTCGGTGGGGTCGTTGGTATTGAAGGCCCACGTCCAGCGGTCGAAGCCAGCCGGTCGGACTTCCACGGCGTAGACCCCCTGCTCCAGCGGTCCGATCGCCAGGGTGTCTCGACTGCGGCCGGTCAGAACGATGTCGGAGAGCGAGAGGACCGGCTCCGACTTCACGGCGCCCCAAGCGCTTCCAGCGCTCCCGGCACCCTCGGATCCGTCGCGCAGCGCGAAGACTCGTGCCGCTGCTGCACCAGGTAGCGGCCAGGGATCGGAGCATACGAGAGAGGTTCGCAGGCGGGTCGCGGGCAGCAGGCGCGCCTCGAGCTCGATCGTCTCCGCACCCTGGATAGGAAACTCGATCTCTCGCTGAGGGGTCTCGCCGGGCCAGCTGAGGACGATCAGACCACGGGTACCCTGTTGCCCTTCGAGCCGGGCCGTGGCGCGGTAGCGGCCGGGAAAGAAGCCTTGCAGCGAGAGGCGACCGGACCGATCGGTTTGCCACGACGCGCGACTTGCGGGCGATGAAGTCGGTCGCCTGTAGCGTCAGCTCCGGTAGCGGATCGACGCGTTCGAGGGTCAGGCTGACCTCGGCGACCGGTTGCTCCCCGGCGTCCTCGGCCTGCAGCCGGACGGTGGCACCCGGCGCGACAACGACGGTGACTTGCTGCTGTTTGCGATCTCTCGGATCATAGTCCGGCAGCTCGATCGAGCCTTCGAGTGTGCTCTCGTGCCCCGCCACAACACGGTAGCTGCCTCGCTTCAGCCGCGGCATCAACAGGTGGCCGAAGTTCTCCGTGACCCCGGTCTGCACCGGCGTCGAAAGATCATCCGTGGCGTAAACCTCGACCACGGCGTCACGCAGCCCCTGGTGGTGGACATCCTTCACATGGACTCGGAGCTTGCCCGCTCCGGCAGTCTCCTCCAGCCGGAGGGTGAAGTCGGCGCGGCGACTGTCACCGGGCGCGAGCACCAGATCGACTGACTCCGGATCGCTCGCCAGGAGCGAATCGCCGACCGGCCGGATGAGCCAACGGCCATCCGGCAGAACCATCTCGTAGCGGCTGCTGAACGGGTCGACCGGCGCGGTGACGCGCTCGAAGATCGAGCCACCGCGCGCCAGGGCCGCGTCGAGCCAGGGGCCGGGCTCGACCAACTCGGCTTCGATGACCACCGCTGGCGGTAGGCCTGACTCCTCGACCACCACGCCGCGCAGCTCGGCCGGTGCCGTGTAGGTCCAGGTGAGGAACGTCGGCTGCGGCTCGTGCGCCAGATCGAGACGCACCGAGTGGCCCGGCAGGGCCATCCGATCGCGATCGAGGCCGACCAGCAGATAGCCGGGCCGCGGTTCGATAGTCACTTCCCAAACACCGGGCACCAGCAGGCGCTCGATGAGATTTGTGTCCTCGGGGAAGGCCGAAGTCACCCTCCGGCCGCTTTCACGATGGCGGAAGATCGCCCGGAAGCCCGCGAAGCCGTCGTCGGGCAGATCGAGGGTGGCCGTCACCCGGATTCCCCGGGTCAGCTCGATGTCGATGCGTTGGCTCTCGTCCTCCTCGAACAGAGAAACCACCGGTGCCGGCGCCAGGGGGTTGTCCACCGGGCGAACGAAGTCGGGATGTCGGGGGCGCCGGATCTGCACGGTGTAGCGACCTGGCGGCAGGCCTTCGAAGACCGCCCTGCCGTCGAGCCCGGTTGACCGCGACATGCCGCGATAGCGCAAGTCATAGCGCGCTCGCGGATTGGTCTCCACCGAGATGGCCTTCAGGCGCAGCGATTCGTGTTGCATTGCCCGGCCGTCGCTGTCGCGGACCAAGACTTCGAGCTCGCCGGCCGTCAACGCAGCCGGCCCGACCACGGCTGCTGCCAGGAGCAGCTGGGCGACGATCGGCCGGAGTAGGGCAGGGCTCGGCATAGCAACAGGCATTGCGCTGTTTGGACATCCATACGTTCGCCGAAGGCGGAGCGTTAAGGTCGGCTACGCTGCCGAAGTTGGATGAGCTGTCCAACTCTCGGCGTAGCTAAGCCTTGACGACGCGATTACGCCCGGCGCGCTTCGCCTTGTAGAGCGCGCGATCAGCCGCTTTCAGGACATCGTCCACCTGCTTGCGCTTTTCGTGTCGATCGGCGACGCCTATGGATACAGTCACTTTGAGTGACTTCTTGCCAGTCACTTTGAGTGACTTCTTGCCGGTCACTTTGAGTGACTTCTTGCCGTTTCCCTGGCCGCGGCGTGAGCGGGCTTTGCGATGGGCCTTCGTGCCGCGTTGGGCTCCCCGGACGATGAAAGGTGCCTCGGCGATCGATCGGCGGAGATCTCCCAGGTGGGCTTCTACGGCGGCTGCCGACTTGCCGGGGAAGAGGATGGTGAACTCTTCGCCGCCGTAGCGGTAAGCGGTGCCGCCGCCCTTGACTTTGGCCAGTCGACCAGCGATCCGGCGCAGCACCTGGTCGCCGACCTCGTGACCGTGGCGGTCGTTGAGTCGCTTGAAGTGGTCGATGTCGACCATGGCGATGGCGTAGCGCCGGCCGAGCTGCCGCAGGCGCTCGTCGAGAGCGCGGCGGGACGGCAGGCCGGTCAGGCCGTCGGCGAAAGCGAGAGCGAAGAGGTTCTCGATCTGCGAGAGCAGAAGAACGAGGCCGCCCGCGGTGAGGAAGAGCAGCGGGCGGGTCGTCAGCTCGAAGGCGAGGAAGGTCGCGCCTAGCGCGCCGAGCAAGCCCGCTTCCAGCGCCGTGCGTCGCAGTATCAGGCGGAGCAGCAAGAGGGCCGCCGCCGAAGCGAAAGCGAAGAGTGCGGTCTGCGGCATGGCGACGCCGGTTTGGAGATCGACCCAGGAGCGCTGTAGCCAATCCGCGGCCTGTGGCGCGTGGCCTCGGTGAAGGGCGGTCACTGCGGCGCCTTGCAACGCGACTACGCCGAGTCGCAGCAGGCCTCCGAGGCTCAGGATCCGCCATTCACCGACGATGGAGAGCAGCGCCAAGTTGAGTGGCAGGAGAAATGCCACCGCCGAGCGCAGGAGTCCTTCGGGCAAAGCGGCTGAGAGAGCCACGACTTCGGTACAGCTTGCCAGGAGGAAGGCTGCGGTGGCGAGGCGCCCACGGTGGAAGCGCCAGGCGAGGAGGAAGGTGGCCGCCAGGGCCGCGCGAGCCGTCCACAGCAAGGTCGCGGCACCGGGCAGCAGCTCGGCCTGCCAGCGGTCGCCGGCGAAGGCGACCGCCAGGATGATGGCGATCAAGACGAGCGTGCGCATGGAAGGCGCTCAGTGGTCGCGGCTGAACCGGCGGACGTAGGCCGCCAGTGCTACCAAGACGGCGGCGGGCAACAGCAGCAAGTAGGCTTCGACCAGCATCGGAAGGCGATCGATGGCGCCGGCGTTGGTGTAGAGCACTGCCGCCCAGCCCACGGCGACGAGGACCGGCTCGGCCCAGGGTGCTAGCCTGGCGCCGCGCTGCTGCCACCTGACCCAGGCGAGGGAGGCCGTCATCATCAGGACGGGAAAGAAGAGGACCAGGGTATGCCCCCAGATCAGCGGCGTCGCCAGCAGTGAGGCGCATAGCGTGACGGCGAGCCATTCCTCCCGGCTGCGCCGCGCTTTGAGGCCGGCCAGCACAGCGAGACCCACGATGGCAGCGAGGATCCAGAGGCGACCCGCATCGATCCCCAGCACGCCGGCGAGGCGGTAGAGGGACCAGGTGCGGATACGGCCGATACGTTCGACGTCTTGGCCCAGGAGCTCGAAGAAATAGGGGAAGGCGAGCCACAGCACGCTGGTCAAGACGCCGGCGATGCAGCCGGTCAAGCGGTAGGCTCGGGCTCGACTTCGGGGTGGGGTAAGCACCAAGAGCGGTAGGGCGGCGGCAGCGATCGGTTTGAAGGCGACGGAGAAGGCCAGGGCGATCCCCGCCACGATCGGTTGACGATCGGCGAAGGCCAAGGCGCCCAAGGCCAGGGCGATGGCGATAAACGAGAGGTTGCCGAGGAAGATCCCCTGCCAGACCCCCGGCGCCGCGACCAGAAGCAGCGCCGCGATGAGCCCGCGCTCGACCGACGGATCGTGCCACGGGGACCTGATGGCCGCGGAGCCA
>JBCCGX010000388.1:0-8471 GCA_039029035.1 Acidobacteriota bacterium
AATCGCATCACCCCACGGGCCCTGGCGCGGGTCGTGCGGGCGTTTTACCCCTACCGTCACCTGCTCACCGCGCGCAACGGCGTGCAGCTCAAGACCGGCACTTTGACCGGGGTTTACTCCCTCGCCGGCTTTCTGCCCTCGGAGCACCCCATGCCGTTCGTCATCCTGCTGAACCAGCCGAAGAATCGCCGCGACGAAGTGTTGCGCGTCCTGGTCGGCGAAGTCGAACGGGCCTTCGAGCCGTTGGCCGAAGGGTTACGAGGGAGCAACTGAGCTGACGACCTCGCCGACCGTCCTCTCGTATTGGAGCCCCATCTCTAACGGGAACTTCGCCAGGCCCTCCGCCCGCAGGCGTGGGGCGTGATCGCGCTCGTAGGCTTCGAAGGCTTCGCGGGAAGCGAAGCGGTAACGCGCTTCGTAACGGATCACCGGACCGTCCATCTTGACCGCGTGCGCTTCGATCGCACCGGCGGCGCAAACGTCCGCCAGGTGGCCGTCGCGTAGCCAGGCCGCCCAGGCTTCGGCGACGTCCGGATCGGTGAAGGTACAGGCGACGGTGTAGGCGATCTGGCTCATGGGTTGATCCCGAGGCGGTCGGACAGCTGGTCGAAGTCGGTGTACGAAGGATGCGGACAGTCTTGGCTCACCGCCTTGTTGCCGGGGCGCACCAGGAGTGCCGTGGCCATCTCGGCTTCGGCTGCGGCGTCGAGCTCGGCTGGGACATCGCTCAGGAAGAGGATGGCGGTGGGCTCGAGGTCATAGGCCTTGGCGATTCGGCGGTAAGACGCGGCCTCCATCTTGGGGCCGGTGGTGGTGTCGTGGTAACCCTCGAAGCGGGGCGTCAGATCGCCGTGCTCGGTGTGAGCGAAGAGCAGCTTCTGGGCCAAGACGCTACCGGAAGAGTAGATGCGCAGGCGCAGGCCGGCGCCTTGCCAGGCCGCCAGGGAGGGCGGGACGTCGGGAAAAACCTGGGCGCGCAAGCTGCCGTCGCGGTACCCCTCTTCCCAGATCAGCCCCTGGAGCATTTTGAGGCCGGTGGACTTGCGGTCCTGGCGCATCAGCCAATGGGCGTAGGGCGAGCCATCGCCGAGCTCGATCCCGCCGAGGGTTTCCGGCGGCTCGGCGGCAAACTCCTTTGCCAGCTGTTCGACGGCGCCGGCAATCTCCGGGACAGTGGCCGCTCGGGCGCAGGCAGCCTCGAGTCGTGCTGCAGCATAAGGGAAGAGGACGTCGTAGACGAACGACACCGGGGTCGTCGTCCCTTCGATGTCGGTCAGGACACCGCGGATCGAGCCCATCAGAGACGCTGCTCGACGCGCTCGGACGGCAGGTAGCTGGGGCCGAAGCAGAGCGGCTGGTATTGCGCGTCGGTGCCCGAGCCGGTGTAGTGCGGGGTCCAGCCGGAGGGGTCCTGGAACAGCCGGATAGCGCGGATCCGCCGATCCTGGCACAGATCGAACCAGTGGTGGGTGCCGCGCGGGACGTTGATCATGTCGCCCGCCTCGACCTCGATCGAGAACACCGGCCCGGTCTTGGGGTGGATGTGGAAGAGCCCACGGCCCTCGACGATGAAGCGAACTTCGTCTTCGTCGTGCCAGTGCTCGACGTTGAATTTGTCGAGCATGGCGTCGAGATTCGGCGTGTCGGGCTGGATGTCGATCACGTCAGCGGTGACGTAGCCCCCTTCCGCCTTGAGCTTGGCGATCGGCTCGTCGTAGGCGGCGAGGACCTCGTCGGCGCTGGCCGAGGGCTCGAGCTCGCCTTCGCCTTCGAAGCGCCGGTACCAGATGCCGAACTGAGAAAGAAAAGTCGAGATCTCGTCGGACTCTTTCAGGGCCCGGTTTTCGTCACGGACGTTGATCGTTGCCATGGTCGCTGCCTCCTATTGTTCTGGCTGCGTCGTCTCTCGGCAGTTCGTACGCATCAGACATTCTAGCTTGGATCAGCTGACCGGCTGGAAGCCGGTCTTGCGCGCCGTGCACTCGAGCAAGAATTCGAAAATCTCGACATGGCGCTGGGCCTGCTCCAGGCTGGCACCCCAGGTATAGAGACCGTGGCCGGCGATCAGAAAGCCGTGCAGGCCGGGGCGCTCGGCGAGGAGGTCGTCGAGGCGCTGGCTGAAGGGCTGCATTGCCTGGGCGTTGGGCAAGATAGGAACGTAGACTTCCGCCTCGTGGGTCGTGGTGCCTTCGAGCCCTTTGAGCATCTCGTAGCCGCTGAGCGTAAAGCCGCCTTGGGAGCAGAAGTGCTGCGAGACCAGGGTCGAGGCGACCGAGTGCGTATGCAGGGTAGCGCCGGCGCCGGTCGCCGCGACGATGCTCGAATGCAACAGGGTCTCGGCCGAAGGGCGTCCGGTCTCACCGGCGACGGGCTTCCCGTCGCGGCCGACGATGACGAAGTCGTCCATCGCCAGATTGCGCTTGTCGAGGCCGCTCTGGGTGATCAGCAAGCGCATCGGCTCACGGTTTAGTGTGACGCTGAAGTTGCCACTGGTACCCCAGCACCAGCCGGCGGCGTGCAGTTCCTGCACCACACGGCACAGGGCTCGGCGCTGGGCACGGGCGCGATCGTCGCTGACTTCTGCGGCGCACATGGCTCTGAGGGATGGCCGCTCAGCGCGCCGTGGCACGCGCACTGTGGTGACGACGGCCGTGGTGACGTCGACCATGCTGGCCGGATTGCGCCATCATGCCAATCAGCACGAGGATCAGGAAGAGCCAGCTTTCATGGGGCTGACCGATTTGGCTGGCTCGGGAGAGCAGCAAGGCTCCGATCAGCGACGACAGTGCCACCAGTGAGGCGTCGAAGAGTAAGGCCGCGACCATCGTGCCCAAGATGGCCCCTGCCATGCCAGCGATCCACAGCCAAGCGCCCGGTTGCCATTGCAGGGGGACCGCCAGCCAGGCGGCGACCCAATAGGCCATGGCGCCGCCGACGACGAAGCCGCCGAGGCCGATGGCCACCCGCTGGGCCGCCGACACCAGATAGGCACCGAGGATACCCATGAGGAAGCCGATCCCGAGCTCCAGGCCGGTAGAGCGCATGTCGAGGACCTGGTCCGCCAGCCACAAGCCGAGAAAGAAGCCGATGCCGCCGAGGGCCAGCCAGTAGAGCTTGCGACCAAAGATCAGCAGCACGACGCCTAGGCTGATCGCGAGGACGTGGGTGCCGTTGTAGTTTGCGAAGATCTGTTGCAAATCGAATCCCGAATTCGCCATCCAGTAGAGTTGTACGGTCGCGGCGGCGATATGATTCGATTATGCCATCTGTCGAACCGTCATCGAAGCTCCGGCCGCTCCATTGGTCGTTCCTCGGCCGCGTGCCCTATGGCCCGACCTGGGAGCTGCAAGAGCATCTGCGGCGCGAGATCCGATTCGCCCGCGGCCCCGAGCATCTCCTGCTGCTCGAGCACGATCCGGTTTTCACCCTCGGGCGCAGCGCGTCGGCCGAGGACGTAGTGGCCCCCGAAGCCTGGCTGCGCGAGCGCGGGATCGAAGTCTTCGAGACCAATCGTGGCGGCCAGGTGACCTACCATGGCCCGGGGCAATTGGTGGGCTATCCGATCATCAACCTGGACCCCGACCGGCGCGACGTGCGGCGCTATGTTCGAGACTTGCAAGAAGTGCTGCTCCGCACCCTTGGGGACTACGGCATCGTCGGTCGCCGGCGGGATGGGCAGGCCTATATCGGTATTTGGGTCGACGACTGCAAGATCGCCTCGATCGGCGTCCACCTGGCACGCTGGATCACCATCCACGGCTTTGCTCTCAATGTCACCACTGACCTCGATGTCTTCTCCGGCATCGTCGCTTGCGGCCTGCCCCAGGTCCGGATGACGTCGATCGAACGACTGACCGGCCAGGCGGTGGCTTTGTCTGAGATCGCGGCTCGGGTCGCTTTCCATGCGGAGCGAATCTTCGAGCGTCGCCTGGTGGAGGTCGCTGCCGATGCGTTGCGGCTGACCGAGGTCGCCGCCAGCTGACAGCTGGCTTTTCTCATGGACGACCACCCACAGATCGTCGTCGGGCTCAACGCTGTTATCCTGGCGGTGACCGACGAGGAGCCCCGCATCCTCATTCTGCGCCGCGGCGACCATTCCGTGGCCTTGCCGACGGATCATCAGCCGGAGGCGGCGCCAGCCGAGCTGGTCGACTCACTGCCGTTCGGCCCTCTCGATCCGGCCCGTGACCGAACCCTCGAGCTGGCTTTGCGTGCCTGGGTGCGCGAGCAGACGGCGATCGAGGTCGGCTATGTCGAGCAGCTCTACACCTATGGCGACCGCAACCGTGATCCGCGCGAGCGCGAGGGCGGGCCGCGGGTCCTGTCGATCGGCTACCTCTCTCTATGCCACGAAGATAGCGTGCTCAGCGGCAGCGCGGCACGATGGCGCGCCTGGTACGACTACTTGCCCTGGGAAGATTGGCGTAACGGCCGACCGGCCATTCTCGACAAGCATCTCGAGCCCGCCCTGGAGCGTTGGATCGAGGCCGCTGAAGATCGGCGGGCGGCCCAACTGCGGCGTGACCGGGTCGATATCGCCTTTGGCGTCGGCGGTGCTCCCTGGGACGGCTACCGGGTGCTCGATCGCTACGAGCTGCTGTACGAGGCGGGCCTGGTTTGGGAAGCGCTGCGTGATCGCGGATCGCCGGCGGCAGCGGAATCCGCCCTGCCGCGGCTCGGCCGTCCGATGGGCTTCGATCACCGGCGGATCCTCGCGACCGCCGTCAGCCGTCTACGCGGCAAGATCAAGTTCCGACCCGTAGTCTTCGAGCTGCTGCCGCCGACCTTCACCCTCCTGCAGCTGCAGCGGGTGGTCGAGGCTCTCGCTGGGCAACGCTTGCACAAGCAGAATTTTCGCCGCTTGGTGGAGAAGGGGGGGCTGGTCGCCGGCACCGGCAAGGTGGCGGCCGGCACCGGGGGGCGACCGGCGGAGCTGTTTCGCTTCCGCCACGGGGTGCTACGGGAGCGCCCGACTCCGGGCGTCGGACTGCCGGCTTTGCCCGAGCACTGATGCTTGTCAGGGCGCTGTCGAAAAGACTTGACAAACCCTTATACTCAGATTTAGCATAAGGCTCGTTGGGACGAGGAATAGCTGTAGGCCGGCGATGCCGGCTTTTCTCAGGCACTTCATATGCTCAATTTGAGCATATATGTCTGCGAACACCCTAAAACAAGACCCGTCGAGATCCTGCGATCGTCACGATGACGTATCCGGATGAAGGAGTGATCCATCATGGAACAAGTATCGACCGCTTCTGACGTCACCGCGTTACCGCTGCTGGAGTACACGCCGGACGTGGCCCGCGCCACGGCTCAGGTCTATCAGGGCCTCGAAGACGTCATTCCCGAGATCGAGTGGCCGATCCATGCACCCTACATCGCCGAGATCCAGCGTCTGAAGAAGGAGCGCGGTGCGATCGTCCTGGCTCACAACTACCAGACGCCGGAGATCTTCCACGGTGTGGCCGATCTCTCCGGCGATTCCCTCGCCTTGGCGCAACAGGCGATGGCCACCGATGCCGAGGTCATCGTGCTCTGTGGGGTCCACTTCATGGCCGAGACGGCCAAGATCCTCAATCCCGACAAGACGATCCTGATTCCGGATCCCCTGGCCGGCTGCTCGCTGGCCGATTCGATCACCGGAGCGGACATCCGGCTTCTGCGCGAGCGCTATCCCGGCGTTCCGGTGGTGACCTACGTCAACACCTCGGCCGAAGTCAAAGCCGAGACCGACGTTTGCTGCACCTCGGCCAATGCGGTCGAGGTGGTGGAGTCGCTGGGGGTCGACAAGGTCATCTTCCTGCCCGACGAGTACCTGGGCCAGTACGTTGCCAGCCAGACCGATGTCGAGCTGATCCTGTGGAAGGGGCACTGCGAGGTGCACGATCGCTTCAGCGGCGACGAAGTCCGGCAGTACCGAGCCAGCAATCCGGGGGTTGTGGTGCTGGCCCACCCGGAGTGCCCGCAGGATGTCCTGGCCGAAGCGGATTACGTGGGCTCCACCTCGGGGATGATCGGCTATGTCGGCGAGCACCAGCCGAACCGGGTGGTGATGATCACCGAGTGCTCGATGTCGGACAACGTCGCAGTGCAGCATCCGAACGTCGAGTTCGTGCGACCCTGCAACCTCTGCCCGCACATGAAGCGGATCACGCTGCCCAAGATCTTGCGCTCGCTGGAGACCATGGAGCACCGCGTGGAAGTCGATCCGGCCATCGGTGCACGGGCGCGCCGAGCGGTCGAGCGCATGCTCGAGGTCGGCCGGGGTGCCGGGCGATGAAAGCTCTCGATGCCTATCGGCTGGCCGATGAGATCACCGGCGGCGATGTGGTCGTGGTCGGCAGCGGTGTCGCCGGGCTCACTGCGGCGTTGGGGCTCCTGCCGCGCCGAGTGACGGTGTTGACCAAGGCGACGCTCGGCGGCGGCAGCTCCAGCGGTTGGGCGCAAGGTGGCGTGGCGGCGGCGATGTCGACCGACGACTCGCCGCATCTGCATGCCGCGGACACCCTCGCCGCGGGCGCTGGCTTGGGGGATCCAGGCGTCATCGAAGCGCTGACCCACGAAGGGCCGGAGAGGATCCGGCGCTTGATCGAGCGCGGTGCTCGCTTCGACCGTGGCCCTGGTGGCGAGCTGGCGCTCGGTCGGGAAGGCGCCCATGGCCGGCGGCGCATCTTGCACGCCGGCGGTGACGCGACCGGCGTTGAGATGGTGCGCGCCCTGGTCGCGGAGGTGCGGCGTCATCCCGGTGTGCGGCTGCACGAGCAGGCCTTTGTGCACGATCTGGTCTTGGCGGAAGGCCGAGTAGTCGGAGTCTTGGCGCGCCACGGCTCGGGGGCTCGCGCGCGAACGGTGCTGCATCGCGCCACCGCCGTCGTGCTGGCAACCGGTGGGTTCGGTCAGCTCTATGCCCGCACGACCAATCCACGGGAAGCGACGGGTGACGGTTTGGCGCTAGCGGCGCGAGCCGGGGCCCAACTGGCCGATCTCGAGCTGGTGCAATTCCATCCGACCGCCCTCGAGGTGACGGATGATCTAGTGTCGATGGAGCCCTTGCCGTTGGTCACCGAGGCGTTGCGCGGCGAGGGTGCGATTCTGATCGACGATCTCGGCGAGCGCTTCATGGAGGGCATCCATCCGCTGGCGGAGCTCGGACCTCGCGACGTCGTGGCGCGAGCTATCCGCGCCCGGCAACAGGCCGGTCATCGGGTGTTTCTCGACGCACGTGAAGCGGTCGGCGACACCTTTCCGCGCCGGTTCCCGACCGTATGGAGCAGCTGCCAGAGCCTGGGGGTAGACCCGCGCAGCCAGCCGATCCCGGTGACCCCGGCAGCCCACTATGTGATGGCGGGGATCGCTGTCGACGGCTCCGGTCGCAGCACCTTGCCGGGGCTTTGGGCCTGCGGTGAGGTCACGTCGACCGGCGTGCATGGTGCCAACCGCTTGGCGTCCAATTCACTTCTCGAAGCGCTGGTCTTCGGTGCCCGAGTCGCCGACGATCTGGGCGGTGTGACGCAGCCACGGAAGATACCGCGCCAGGCCGTCGAGTCGGTGGTCTGGCGGGAAGAGGTCGGCGCCGAAGGGAGCGACAATAGGCGGCTCCGTGAGGCGATCCGCCGCTTGATGTGGGAACACGCGAGCCTCGAGCGCGATGGCATTGGCTTGCAGCAGGCCCTCGAAGGTCTGTCGGAGCAGGCCGCCGGGTTGACGCCCGAGCCTTCGGAGGCAGGCAATCTCTGGACCGTCGGCCGTCTGGTCACGGCTGCTGCCTGGGCGCGAGAGGAGAGCCGCGGCTCGCATTATCGGACCGATTTCCCGCATTCGATGGAGCGCTACGCGAGGCGCCATTTCTGGACATACGATCCCCACGCGACCGGGGACGACTTTCCGCTGGTGGAGGCTCACCGGAGCCAGCTGACCCAGGAGATCGCCTGATGAGTCGCCCGACGCCGCTCTATCCCATCGTTTACGAATCGATCGTCCGCGACGCGCTGCGCGAGGATCTGGGTCGCGCCGGCGACCTGACGACCGACGCGATCGTCGACCCCGAAGCCCGTGCGACCGGTCTCGTGGCAGCGCGCCGGGCCGGCCGAGTCGCCGGTCTCGATGTCGCCGTTTCGGCTTTCCGCAGGCTCGACCCAGAGGTCGAGGTCGAGGTCCTGGTGCCGGACGGCAGCGACGCCGAGGCGGGGGCGAGCCTGGCCCGCATCCGGGGCCGCGCGCGCGAGATGCTGTCGGCCGAGCGGGTGGCGCTCAATCTCCTCGGCCGGCTGTGTGGTATCGCCACCACGACGCGTGACCTGGTGCGCGCCATCGAGGGCACCGGCGCCGAGATCGCCTGCACGCGCAAGACCACGCCGCTCCTGCGAGCGCTGGAGAAGTACGCCGTGCGGGTCGGCGGCGGCTCGAACCATCGCTACGGCCTCGACGACGCGGTGTTGATCAAGGACAACCACCGGGTTCTCGCCGGCGGT
>JBCCGX010000389.1:0-8458 GCA_039029035.1 Acidobacteriota bacterium
CCCCCCGGCCAGATCTGTTCCCCGGTCTGCGGCTGGTGGGGCCGGCAGCAGGCGTCCGACTGAGGTATCGTTGGCCCATGCAACGTAACATGATCCGTTTCGCTGCGGTGCTCTCGGCCGCCTTGCTGGCGCCCCCTGCCCTCGCCCAGGTGTTGCCCGAGACCACCGCGACACGCCACACCATCGACTCGGACGGCCATCCCCTGGCCGTTTGGGCGAAGCGCCCGGCCGAGCCGCGCGGGATCGTGGTGCTGGTCCACGGCCGCACCTGGAGCTCGCTGCCGGACTTCGATCTGCAAGTCCCGGGGGAGAGTCTCTCCCTGATGGACGGGCTGGCGGAAGCCGGATACGCCACCTATGCCGTCGACTTGAGAGGCTACGGCGGTACGCCGCGCGATGCCACGGGATGGCTAACGCCCGATCGGGCAGCTGCGGACGTGGCACAGGTGTTGGAATGGGTCGGAGAGACGAACCAAGACCTCGAGCCGCCGTTTCTGTTCGGCTGGTCGTTAGGGTCCATGGTCTCTCAGCTCACCGTCCAGAGACATCCGGAGCGGGTCTCCGGCGTCATCTTGTTCGGCTACCCGTTTTCCGTCAGCCGGAGGATTCCGATCGAACCGGCGCCCGGAGTACCTCCTCGCGAGCCGACCACGGCGGAAGCGGCAGCGAGCGATTTCATCACCGAAGGCTCGATCAGCCAACGGGCGATCGACACCTATGTCAAGGTGGCTCTGGCGGCGGACCCGGTGCGGGTGGACTGGTCCCATCGCCAACAGTGGAAGGCGCTCGATCCGGCCGCGGTCACGGTGCCGACGCTGCTGATTCATGGCGAGCACGATCCCTTCACCCCGATCGAGCGCCAGATGCTGTTCTTCGCCATGTTGGGCACGGCGGACCGGCAATGGGTGGTGGTGCCGGGAGGCGACCACGCGGCGCTCTTGGAGATCTGCAGGGACTACTTCATCCGGGCACTGGTGAGCTTCATCGAGCTGCCTCGCTGAACGCCCCGTCGCCGTCAGTGCAAGGTGTGCCCCGCCAGAACTACCGCGCGCTGCCGCTCCAAGCGGTGAGATCGCCGCTTTCGAATCCATCGGCGAACACGCTGGTCAGGGTCGGTAGCACGGCGACGTAGACGTCCTGGATGCCGGACCGCGCATCTTGATAAAAGGGGAAGGCGCGGCCGGCGGCGGCGGCGATCGCGTTGTAGTCACCGATGAAGTCCGCTGCGCCGGTTTCCCAGGGTAGAACCGGCGTGTAGCTCTCGGCGGTCACCCGCACATTGGCTTCAAAGCTGACCCCGCCGTCGATCGACGTGGCGTAATAGACGTCGATATCGAAGCCGTTGTGACGCCGGTCGTACCACATCACGTGCACCAGGCCGACCTCGTCGATCGCCAGCCAGGGAAAAAACTGTGCCTCGCTTCCCGCATCATCGTTCACCCGCACCGGTGCGCTCCAGGTCGCGCCACCGTCGGTCGAACGGATCGAGAGAATGTCGGGGTTGCCGAAGAGCTGATCGTGCCACACGACCACCAGGTCACCGGTCACCGGATCACCAGCAGCCGCCGGCAAGTTGACGATGCGAAACCCGCCGGGCAGAGGGGTCGGCAGGGGGCTCATCTCAGCGATGGGCTCCGCGTCGGACCAGGTCGCTCCCTGGTCGACCGAGCGCGACTGCCAGAGGAACTCCATAGCGCTTCCACGCCATAAGACGAAATAGGTACCGTCCGCCGCGATCACCGGACACGGGCCGTTACCGCCGTCCGGTGCCTCGATCAGGAGGGTGTCGTTACCGAAGGTCAAGCCCCCGTCGAGCGAGCGTGCAGCTCGCACTCGTGCCGGCGAAAAGCTGAAGTCGGCCCAGGCGACCAACACCTCATCGCCACGCGCAGCGATATACGGCTTGTCGTCGAAGGTGTCGTTAGCCGTCACGGCGACCGGATCCTGCCAGGTGACGCCGTCGTCGAGCGAGCGGCGGACATAGATCTCAGCGTCACCGCCACCGATCCCGCCGGTCGCCAGGTAACCGAAGTACCAGCGCTCACTCCCCGCCGCCGCGACGGCTGGATCGCTCATCAACGTATGGCCGTCGAACAG
The DNA here is from genome assembly GCA_039029035.1 of Acidobacteriota bacterium. Taxonomy (GTDB): domain Bacteria; phylum Acidobacteriota; class Thermoanaerobaculia; order Multivoradales; family J023; genus JAAELT01. The sequence goes on from JBCCGX010000389.1 coordinate 2,098, forward strand.
CTCCCAGGTCCACGTCTGCCCGCTATCGGCCGAACGACCGACGCCCATCACCAGGCTCGTGTCGGTGAAATGGTTCCAGCCCGCGACCAGCGTCGCCCCGTCGACGGCGATCGAGGTTTCGTTCTGCGTGTGCCCGTCGTCGGGACCGAGGCGCTGCTCGGGAAACGGCCCTGGACCAGCCGCCGCGCGCCGGCGATCGATCTCGGCCCGCGTGGGCGGGCTGACCGGCTGGCGTGCTGGCTTCGGTCGGCGCACATCGCGCGGCATCACGTAGCCGAGCTCGTTGACGGTGCCGCGCACGATCCGTCGTCCGGAGGGCGTTATCCACACGCCCTGCGGTTCGTCCGGCAGGGGTTGGGCTGACTGCAGCCCAGCGAGCCCGCCGTTATCAGGCTCTGGGGCACTGTCGGTCGAGTGCCACTGCGCCAAGAAGCCCAGCCCTGCGACAACAGCGACGAGCCATTGCGCTGGGCGCAGCCATCGTTGGAGGAAGCCTGCAGGGTCAGATCTTGGCTTCACCGTGCCTACTCCTAGGTTCGACGAACGATGGGTCAGCCTACCACGCTAGCGAATCGTGGAGACCAAGCCGGGCCATGTCGCCAAGGTGATGAGGAAACGAGTTCCCGCCACCCCACCTAGGCAAGGAGCGCCGCCAACGGCTCGACCTTTTCGAGCTGATTCAGCCGGACGGTGGCCAGGAAAGAGACCTCGAGCAAAGCGGGATCCCGCCGCCCTGGCTTTTGGCGCTATCGGTGCCAGGTACAACTAATCTTCTGATAGGGAATGACTTATGGCCGAGACCAGAGTCGGCGTCCTACTCTTTTCAGACGCAACCATCTGCAGAGGTTCCGCTGTGCTGAGAAACGACTGGCGCGAGGGCCGATGATGACCGAGTCGGCCTTGCTGTCCTCTTTGGGTGCACACCTACCCTCACTAGCCTCCAAGAGGCAATCAGGATTCGGGTCGCTGATTCTTCTGTGCTCATAGCTTGCGCGGCATGACCCAGGCCGACGCGAGCCTGCCAGGGCTCAGGGAGGATGGCCCCGGGCGCGAGGCAGCAATCTGGCGATTAGGACGGCCGGCGTAAGCTCGACGATCGGAACTGCACCACGCTCGATCTCGCCGGAATCGAAGACCTCGAGTTGTCGCGTCGACGGCAATGGCGGGCGCCGTTGTGGCGCAACGCCGGCGAAGGCTTGAGCTGGTGGATAGCAACCGTCGGGAAACCAGCCGGCAGCCTCGAGGTTACCGGAACGCAGGGCCTCCGAGGCGGCCCAGTACTCGGCCAGAAAAGCCTGAAGCTCGACTTCGAAGTCGAGGCGTGCCGGCTTCGAGATGGCGTGGAACCTTGGCTTGGCAGATCGTTTGGTCTGGCGAGTCGGTGGCTCGTAAGGGTTCTGGCTGAGGATCTTCTCGACGCCGGCCACCGGATTGCCGTCCCGGGCCGCTTCGCCTTCCTGCTCGATTTCCCGGATCAGCTCGGCGATCTTGCTTCGGTACTCTTCCGGTTCGAGGTGACGGAAGGCTGGCAGTTGAGCGAAGCCGACCAGGTAGCGGGTCGCGAAATCGTAGCGGCCGACCGCGAGGCCGCGGTTCTTGGCCGCCCACTCTTTCGATCGGTTGAACCAGGCGCCTTCTAGAGGCTCGCCGTGCACCAACGCTCGGGCAGCGTGGACGCCGGGCCACTGGAGAGGCGACTCGACCAGCCCTTCTTTGACGCCGTGGCTGAGGTGATACTTCAGTCGGCGCCACTGCGCCTCGGGCTCGTCCGAGATGACGATGCAGTCGTACCGACGTTCCCAGAAGGTGCCGCGCCAGCCACGCAGACGAGTCCCGACCTCCTTCGAAACATTGCAGCCCAGATGATGCATGAAGCGGCTCAGTTGTTGCTGGTCGTGGACGACAGCCAAGCTGTGCACGTGATTCGACGTCCACACCGTCGAGCACAGCTCCAGCGGCGAGACCTCCAGGGCCCGGCCGAGGATGCCGACCACGACTTCGTTGAACCGGCGAGGACCGGGCGAGGGCACGAGCAAGGCCCGGGCGCCGATTACTCGGCTGGTGACCTCGACCAGGACACCGTCCTTGTTCTTGGGGATGAAGCGTGGCAATCGTCCCATGCAGGCCTCCGGCGCCTACACTTGTGGCAAGCGCTACAACCCTACACACGTAAAAGGCCGCGCCGATTTGCCATCGACGCGAAAGAAATTTGATCCGCGGAAAGTTTGCTCCCGGCGGACGCCCCTTCGCGCTTGCCTCTTCTTCAGTTCCTTTCCGCTAGCGGACCGTGGCCGAGAAGCCGGCCAAGCCGGCCAAGGTCGCCAGGGTGGTGAGAAAGCGCGTTTCCCGCCACCCTATCGAGGCCAGGAGCGTCGCCAGCGGCTCGGCTCTCTCGAGCTGATTCAGCCGAACGGTGGCCAGGAAGAAGACCTCGAGCAGAGCGGGGTTCTGCTGCCGCACCTCCTCCGGCACCGCCTCCAACAGCGCCGAGGCGCGTCGCCAGGCGGCCTCAGCGCCTTGGGCTTCCCCCTGGCGCTGCCGCAAATCACCCAGCTCGACCCAGGCCTGGGCCACCAATCGAGCCACCTCTCCATGGCTCGGATCGTTCTCGGACGCCCTAGCCAGCTGGCGCACCACCGTCTGCAGAAGGCGCTGTGCAGCGTCCTCGTCACCGCGCGCCGCAGCGACCGCAGCGAGCTCCAGGTGGGCCCGGGCGAGGTCCGTGGGCCGAGTGGTCGGGAGGCTCTCGAGCCGCCGGATCGCCTGGTGCATCGCCTCACCCGCCGCCGCCAAGCGGCCCTGGCTGCGGTGGATTCTCGCCAGCGTTCTCCACACTTGGGCCATCTCTCGCACCTTGTCCTCCTGTGGGTCTTCGTGGGTCAACAGCTCAGCGAGCGCCGCTTCGGCCTGCGCCAGCCGGCCCTGGCGTCGGGCGACTTCCGCCCGGCCCCAGATCGCGGCCGAGAGGGCCGGATGCTCGGCGCCCAGGGTCCGGCGGCAGGTCGCCTCGCTGCGCTTCAGGTCGTCCTCCGCCCGCTCGAGTTGGTTCGAGCCGAGGTGGGCCAGGCCGCGATTGACTTCGATGGCAACGCACCAGGGATGCTCGCTCTCGAACAGGGCAAGGCAAGCCGCGTGGGCTTCGCGCGAGTGCTCTCGGCTGCGGACGAACTCACCCCGCTCGCCAGCGATCGCCGCCTGGTTATTGCTCAGGACCAGGATCGTCGCTGGGTCGGGAGAGGCCTGTCTGTCGACCAGGGCGTGGGCCTGCGCATGGCTGAATGCCGCCTCCCGTGGACGTCCTGAGACGTCATAGACCAGCCCGAGATGCGCCAGGGCCATGGCTTTGGGCCACGCCGGGTCGTCGACCTCTTCGAAGATCGACAGCGCCCGCGACCATTGGTCCTCCGCCGACTCGAGCGCACCGCGCTGAAAATCCTGCCAACCGAGGCTCAGGAGAACCATCCCGGCTTCAGATCGGTCATTGGAGCCTATCGCCATGCGAGCCTGCAGCGCTTTGTGCAGCGGCTCCGCCGCGCGCTCTACGGCGCCGCTGTCGAGATAGCTCGCACCGAGAAAGTGATAGGCCTCGGCGAGTGCCTGCGGGTCTCCGGGCGGCAGGGCTTCCAGAGTCTCCACGGCGGCCCGAAGGAGGTCGATCGCGGTCGGAAACTCGCCGAGGTTCTTGTAGATCCGGCCCACCACCGTGAGCAGCTTGCCGCGGATCAAGGGCGCCTCGTGCAGCTCGCTGGCCAGCGCCTCTGTGCCGCGCTGCAGGATCTCTCGAGCGCTGACCTCAGCGCCCCGGCTCACCGCCGGATCGGCCGAGCGAAAAGTCTCGATCATGAATTCGGTCACCTGGTTGGCAATGTCGCGCTCCTGCCGCGCCCGATCACGCTCGCGCACCACCTCATTCGACTTCCAGACCATGGCAAGGAAGAAGGCGCCGATGAGCTGGAGCAACGCCAAGACAGACACCGCAATCCGCTTGTGGCGTCGCAAAGCGCGGCTGAGGAGGTAGAGCGGCGTGCGCTCGCTGGCCAGGACCGGGCGGCCGTCGAGGTGACGCCTGAGATCGTCCGCCAGTAGGGTCGCCGAGGGATAGCGCTCCGCCGGAACCTTGGCCAAGGCTTTGCCGACGATGTTGTCCAGATCGCCGCGCAGCGCTCGTCGGAGAGCATTCGGCGTCGACCCACGCTCGTCGGCCAGAGGCCACGCCACGCCGCGCCGATCGGCCCGCTCGACCGCGCGGCTGGGCGGCAACGGCGGGTGCTCGCAGATCGATTTTTCGAGCTCGAACCGAGAGCTGTCCTCCAGGTCGTACGGATCCAGGCCACAGAGCAGCTGGTAGAGGATGACACCGAGGGCGTAGACATCGGTAGCGGTGGTGATCGGCCGTCCACGCACCTGCTCGGGGCTGGCGTAGGCCGGGGTCATCAGTCGATGCCCGGTGCGGGTCCAGGCGACCGATTCGGGCGGGTCGTCGAGCCCGTTGTCGTACAGGAGCTTGGCGATGCCGAAGTCGAGCAGTTTGGGCGTCCCGTCCGCCGTCACCAGGATGTTGGCGGGTTTGAGATCGCGATGCACCACGAGATTGTGGTGCGCGTGCTCGACCGCGCCACAGACGGCCCCAAAGAGGTGCAGGCGCTGCTCCAGAGTGACTTGCCGCCCGGCGCAGTAGCGCTCGATCGATTCGCCCTCGATCCGCTCGAGCACCAGATAGGGTCGCCCGTCCTCGGTCGTGCCGCCGTCGTAGACTCGGGCAATGCCCGGATGCTCCAGCAAGGCCAGAACCTGGCGCTCGGCGCGGAATCGGCGCTCGCGATCCGGGTCGTGGAAGGGTTGGCGCAGCACCTTGATCGCCACCCGCTGACGAAACTCGCCCTCGCGCTCGGCGGCAAACACGGCCCCCATCCCACCCTCCCCCAACAGCTCACCGAGCCGGTAGGAGCCGATCCGCTGCCCCGGCCGGACGTCCTCCCAGAGATCTCCCCAAAGCTGTTGCGGCAGGTCGTCGAGGCAATCCGTCGAGGCGAGATGGAAGCGCAGCAGGCGCTCGACCCGTGCCCGCAGCTTCGCGTCGGTGCAACGCTCAGCCAGAAACCGGTCGCGCTTCCCGGTCTCGACCTCGAGGGCAGCGGCGAAGAGTGCGTCCGCTCGACGGTAGAAATCAGATTCCATCGGCCACCGGCGTGAGCTCGCTGAGCAGCCAGGCCCGCGCCCGACGCCACTGGCGCACCACGCGGGTCGGCGAGATCTCCAGGTACTCGGCACACTCGGCGATGGTCAGGCCGGCGAAAGACCGCAACTCGACGATGCGCACCTTCTCCGGGTCCACCTTATCGAGCCGATCGAGCACCTCAGACAGGGCCAGCAGATCGACGCCGGGCTCGCTGCCGGCGGCCGCGCCAACCTCGGCCTCGGCCGCTTCGGACAAGCTGAGGCGGGCGCCGCCGGGATCCCGCTTGGCGCTCCTCTTGGCGCGCGCGTGATCGACCAGCACGTGACGCATGGCGCGCGCCACGAAGCCGATGAAGTGCTCCCGGCTATGCCAGTGATGGCGCTCCTTTTCGAACAGCTTGGCGAGCGACTCGTTGAGGATCGCGGTCGGCTGCAGGGTGTGTCCTCGCCGCTCCTGGCGGAAAAAGCTGATCGCCAGGCGGTGCAGCTCGTCATACACCCGGTCGACCACGACGGAGGCCGCGGCAGGATCGCCAGCGTTCCACCTGGAGAGCCATCGGGTCGTGGCGTCGTCGCTATCCATCGGGTCTGGTACGGCTGCGCTGAACGGCGGTTTCAAACGGCCGCTTCAAGCGGTGGCTTCAAGCGGTGGTTCCAGCCGATGCCGGCGTGACCGACCGAGGATGGGCTTGCTTTCCGCTTACCGGGACAAGGAGGGGCAAAGCGGCCTCGAACCGTTCGACGCCGCGGCCCCCAGCCGCGTCATTCAACTCGGAGAAAGGGCCTCATGAGCAACAGCACCCGTGCACCGTTCCATGTCTTCACAGCCTTCGTTGCACTCTCTATCGCGACGTTGGAACTTGATCCTGCCGCCGCCCAGGACTGCTTCGGCGCCGGCCTATCAACCGATAGCGCCCCGGAGTTCGGCCTCGACTACGGCTTGCGGAAACGCTGCGCCACCTCGCAGACCTACTCCTCCGGCAGTCAGAACGCCTATGTCGACAGCCAGGACTGCCTCACCAGCCCGCCTCCGGCGACCGAGCCGAGATGGATCCTGGGCAACCACTCCGGTCAGTGCGAAGGGCCTTGGGTCAGCGATCCCCTCGGCCTCATCGGCGATCCGGGACAGATCCTGCCGATCAACACCCCGGGCAGCCCGCTGGGCCTGGAATGGATCAGAGAG
>JBCCGX010000390.1:0-8444 GCA_039029035.1 Acidobacteriota bacterium
CGACAGACCCTGTTTGTGGCCAACGATGGCGTCCATGGGCGCGAGCTGTGGCGCAGTGACGGCAGCGCGGCGGGTACCGAGCTGGTGGCGGATCTGCACCCGTCAGCGAGCTCCGCCAAACCAGCTGATCTGGTGGCCTTCAACGACCGGATCTACTTCACGGTCGAAGACAGCATCCATGGTCGCTCGGTGTGGGGCAGCGACGGCACCGCTGCCGGCACCGCAGTGGTGGCACCGGAGGTCTGGGCGCGGCCTGGAACCTTGACCGCAACGGAGTCGAGACTCTTCTTCGTCGAGCTGGAGGCCGGGCTGCCCCTTTGGGTGAGCGACGGCACCGCCTCCGGTACCCAACGCCTCGATGTGGCCGACGATGTCCACGCGCCGACGCCCGTGGGCGACGTCCTCTATTTTGCCGCCGGTGCCATCGGTCAACAACTGTGGCGTAGTGACGGTACCGTACAAGGCACTCGCAGGGTCGTCGACGTCAATCCCTTCTACAACCCGATCTGTCAACCGCTCATCTGTTTCCCTGTCGACTTCCCCAATCAGCTGACGGCAGCGGGCGAGAGCTTGTTCTTCGTGGCTTTTGAAGAAGGCGCCGAGGAGCAACTGTGGCACACCGATGGCACGGCTGAGGGCAGTAAGATGCTGCGCGAGTTCGCGGAACCGCCCACTCAGCTGACAGCGCTGTCCACCGCTGTCGTGTTCAGTGCTTCAGACATCACTGACACGCGCCAGTTGTGGGCCTCCGATGGGACACCCCAGGGCACCGTGCCGCTCACCGGAAGCGAGGGCGCCAATCCACGCGAGTTGTTGCGGTTGGGCGACAGCGCCTTCTTCGCCAGCCGGGTAGGGGATTTTGCTGACGAGCTTTGGCGAAGCGACGGCACCGTAGAAGGGACACAGCGCGTCAGCCGTCTGACGATGACCGACGCGCCGTCGCAGATTACCGAGATGGCGGCGGATGATGGCCGGATCTTCCTCGCCGTCTACAACGAGAGAATCGGCCACGAGTTGTGGGTCTCAGGCGGTACCGCCGCCGGCACCTATCCGCTGGCGAACATCCGCCGTGGTCGCCCGGGCCTCAGCCCTCACTCTCTGGTCGCGACCGAGGGTCTCTTGCTGTTCGCGGCCGACGACGGTCGTTCGGGCGTCGAGCCCTGGATCAGCGACGGGACGGAGCGAGGGACGCGTCGGCTGCAGGATCTGGCGTTAGGCCAACGTGCTTCGAATCCGGCACACTTTACTCGTATCGGATCCCTCGTCTTCTTCAGTGCTACCGCCGACAACGTCGGCCGCGAGCTCTTCGCCCTGGATGTTTCGGAGCTGCAGCACCAAGTACCGGTCGGTTTCGCCGACACGCCTGGAGATCTGCCGCTGTCCCGCTGACGGCTTCAGGGATAGTAGCCGTGGATCGTCTTGGCGCGTAAGGGCTGCTCTGTCGTTGGCCCGGTCACCTGAACCTCGACGGTGCGAAAAGTCTGCCGCCGCGCGTCGGGCGCGGGGTAGACGAGAAGGTATTGGGATCGCAACTCCGCCTCCAGGCGCCGGTAGACCTCTTCCGTCTGCTCGACCCGGTCGACCGAGAAGAACGTGCCACCCGTTTCGGTCGCCAGCCTCGCGAGGCGCTGGCGAGTGAGAGGGTCGACGAGATCGATGGCGATCGGGTAGACCGCCACGCCGGCGCGGAGGGTGTGCTCCAGCACGTGTTTGAACAGGTAGGTGCTGCCGATATCCTCGCCATCGGAGAGGACGATCAGGGCGCGCTTGCCTTGCAGGCCGCCGAAGTAATGCCCCGCATGGATGATGGCGTCGTGTAGGCGGGTCGACTGCCAGGCGGCCAAGCCGCTGACGCCGTAGCGCAGCCGTTCGACGTCGTGGGTAAAGGGCACCCGCAAGCGCACGTCGTGATGAAAGGTGAGGAGAGCCGCCTGGTCCTTGGCCGGATCGATCACCGTATCGAAGAAGCGCAGAGCGCTCTCGGTGGCGATGTCAAGTCGCTGCTTCATCGATCCCGAGATGTCGAGCAGGAGGGCCACGTGGATCGGCAACTGGTCGAGGGTCGCGAAGCGAGTGATCGGTTGCGGCTCGCCGTCTTCGAGCACTCGGAAGTCGCCCGCGCCCTTGCCTGGAATGAAACGGCCCTGAGGGTCGAGCACCGAGGTGTAGAGCTCCACCAGTCGGACGTCGATCTCGTCCACCGGACCGATAGCGTCGAGGAACGCCAGATCTTCGACCGCCTCGCCGTTCGCCAGGGTGGCGACGGCGTGCACGAAAGCGGTCTGCGGGGGGATCGGATCCGGCAGCGGATGAAAGTAGGGAGGCCGGTAGAGAGTGGCGAGGCGCTCGTCGCCGAGGAAGAGCTCCACCCGGTCGAGGGTCTCGCCCTCCGGCAGGTCGACGATCGCGTGCGCCCGCTGAGCGGTGGCACCACCGGCGCCGCGAACCGGCTCCACCAGGCGGACGGCGAAACGGTGTGGCCCACCATTGACCACGATCTCGTCGGAAGCTACCTCGCGGGATTCGTCGTCGAACGCCACGGCTCGCAAAGCGCGGCGGCGTGGTAATCGTCCGAAGCGGATCTCGGCGGTGAATGGGGGCTCGGCGACGCTAGTGGCGGGCTCGCCATCAAGCAGGAAATCGACCCGCGCGACATCGCCGGTGGTCACCGCGCGCACTTCGGCTTTGCCCGCCACCGGGTGCGTCCCTGACACTCCGCGATCCGGCGACCCGCCGCCAGTAGGGCCTCCCGGTGGCAGTAGCTCGACGCTGGCAAGGGTGGTCGCCGTCGCGACGTTTCGACGGGTGCGGTCGGCGAGGTCACCGGTCGGCTGTGCTGCCGAGCTCTCGAAGTGCGGCACCTCCACCTCCCGCACGACGCGGGCCAGGCCGAAGCCTTCGGCGTCTTCCGCTCGTAGGCTGAAGGTGTAACGCCCCGGTGCCAACAAGCGATGGAAGCTGAGCGAGAGTGCCTCACGGGGCGGCGCCCGCCCACTGATGTGGTGCTCGACGCGGAAGTCGTCGACCAAGTGGCCTTCTTGCCACACGTCACCGGTGAGGACCAAGCGATCGAAGAGGAACCCTCTCTCGGTGCGCCGGATCAGGTGGGTCGGGATATCGATCTGCCCTGCGACCAGGGTCTTGTCGTCGTAGCTGGCTGGGAAGAGGATCTTGGCCGATCCGCTGAGCGGCTCGACCCTGCCGGTTTCGATCTCCGCTGCAAGCTCGGCAAGCCAAACCGGATCAGGCACCGGGGGACTGATCCGCCCGATGAGCTCGCTGGCCGTCAACGCGTCGCGCAGCGCCGCCTCGACGGTCAGCGCCGCCTGCGGGTCGAAATCGAAGCAGTTTTTGGCGCCGGCGAATTCGAGCAGCTTCTCCACCGTCCATGGATCGTCCTCGGTCTTGGCCTCGCCTGTGGTCTCGCCCTCGTCTTCCGGCTCCTCTCCGGCGTCTCCTTGCGGCCAGACGAGAGCCTCGGGACCCGCGTCGCGGGACCAATGGCGGAAAAAGTAACCGCTCGCCTCGTCACCATCGAGATAGAAAACGAGATCGAACCCCTCGGTCTCCCGGCGCCGGGTTTGGCGCTCGATCTGCCATGGACTGAACGACCAGATCTCCAGATCGCGTACCGGCCCGGCGCAGCGCCGCAGCGGTAGCACCCGATCCGGCCTACCGGCGATCAACATCGCCCGCGCGCGATCGGAGGCGAGGCTGCCGTATTGCCCAAGGGTCTCCTCGAAGTTGCGCCGCCAGCCCTCCAACGCCGCGTTGCGCCAGCCGCGTTCGTCAGACGACCGCGCTGCCCAGAAGCGGCGAATGAAGAGCTCTCGATGACTGCCGTCGTCGAGGTCGAGGAACGCCTCGTACTCTGCGTCGAGCATCAGGTGCTCGACGCCGCTGAGCCAATCGTCGTAGTAGCGGTCCGTAACGTCTGTATCGTTGGCTTGGGCAAGGACGGTGGTGGCCAAGAGGAGTAGGAGCAGCCCGAGCCAGAGATTCCGGCCCCGTCGGGGCCGTAGACCGTAGCCTGTGGTTTCAACCACAGAGCGACGTCGGTGCCCCGGCCGATGCCGGTGCCCCGGGCGATGCCGGTTCCCAGGGCGATGTCGCCCCCAAGCCTGGGATTGAAATCCCAGGCTACGCACTCTGGCCCTTCCAGGGCCGGGTTGATTCCTGAGCCCCGAAGGGGCGGCCGCCTTTACGAGCCATAGATTCCGGTCCCGTAGGGACCGTAGACCGTAGCCTGTGGTTTCAACCACAGGGCGATGCCGGCGCCCCGGGCGATGCCGGCGCCCCGGGCGATGCCGGCGCCCCGGGCGATGTCGCCCCCAAGCCTGGGATTGAAATCCCAGGCGACGCACTCTGGCCCTTCCAGGGCCGGGGTGATTCCTAAGCCCCGAAGGGGCGGCATCCTTTAGCCCGGGGCGCCAGCCCCGGGTATACGGAGGCACCAGAAACCAGCCCTGAAAGGGCGACAGAATCCGCAGAGGGCGCCAGCCCTCGAGCTCTGAAGCCGCTGTCGCCCCTCCGGGGCTGATGTATCGAGATGCTCCGTATACCTGGGGCTCACGCCCCAGGCTAAGGGATGTCGCCCTTTCAGGGCTGGCATCTCGTCGTCTTGTCGTGTCCCGTGTACGGTGATCCGAGCCACCCATCAGAATCTCCGCGACAACAAGGCGACGAACCTTGTCCCTTCGTCTTCCACCGCGTCGAGACTGGTGGCGAGCCCGCGGCCGAGGCTCAGGAAGAGATCGGTCTTCCACGGCCCGTGCAAGGTGGTGACGATCTCGGCGCCGACGAAGTATTCGCCATCGAGGAAGAGGTCGTTGTTCGGTTGCACGGTGGCAAAGTCGAGCCGCAACTGCAGCGGGAAGAGCTTCAGGAAGTGGCCGCTGTAGTTGAAGTTGATCCCGAAGCCCTCGTCGAAGCGCACCTGGCTGCTGTAGCCGGCCACCCGGAAGCCGCCGAAGCCGAGACGGATGCGCGAGAAGCGATCGAGGCCCGAGCCGGTGAGGTAGGAGGCGAAGAGACCCATCGATTGGTTACGGCTGAGCTGGCGGTAATAGCCGGCGCGCAACGCCGCCTTGAAGTAGGAGCTCTCCAGGGGTTCGCTGGCGTCGATTCCCCAAGGGGTCCACTCGTCGCGGTCGCCGACCTCCAACACCAGCTCGGAGGAGAAGCCTTGCCGGTCGTACTTCATCTCCAGGCGACCGAGGGTCTCGAGATGTTCGGCGGGCAGCACGAAGTCGGGCACCGTGTCGTCCAGTGGCCGGTAAGAGATGTCGCGAACGCCATAGCGGGCGTAGAGCGAGAAGGAGGGACTCAGGGGCATCGCCAGGGCAAGGGTCGCGCTGGCGCGCTCGAACTCGAGCTCTTGCGTGACGCTGGTGCCGGCGACACGGTCATAGAAGTCCGACGGCGGCTCGATATCGAGCGAGAGCACCCAGTTCTTACGGATAACCCCGGGGTAGGCGAGGCTCAGGAAGCCGAACTCATCCGCGTTCAGGAAGAGCTGCAGCTTTGAGCCGCGGACATTGAGATCGAAGAAGTTGAAGCTCAGGTCGGTGAACGGATTCTCGTCGCCGAAGCTCGGATCGTAGACGTAGAGAAAGCCCAGGCGCCGGTTCTGTGAGATGTGGTTGCGGTCGGCGAGGACCCGCTCGTAGGCGCCGGTCTGGATGTCGCTGTCGCGCTCCCGATCGAGGTGGCGGGTGCTCTCGCCGCGCCGCCGTTTGACCTTCTTGCGCGTCAGCCAGCGCAAGCCGTCCGGCGTGTCGCGCATGATCTTGGCGTCGGACGCGTGGGCGACCTGAATCTCCTCGTCGGCGCTGTCGGTGTTGAGCTCGTAGCCGGAGCGATCGATCAGGACCGTGACTGGCTGGTGGAATCCGAGGTAGCTCAGGACCGCCGTGCCTTCGTTGCGCGACCAGGTCCAATAGCGTTCGCCATCCTGCTCCACCCAATCGTAGGTCAGGGTGAACTCGCGGTTGACCACCGGCTCCAGGGTGCCGTGCTGCTTGGCGGCGAGCTTGCGATGGGCATGGGTGGCCTGGTCGATCCACACCGTGCCACTCAAATAGGCGCCCTCCCGGGTGGGCTCGAAGCCGATCTTCCAGGTCGGGTGGCCATCGACCGCCTCGTTGCCGAGGTAGGTGTAATCGTAGGTCCGGTCGAGCTCGATAGCGAGGGCGTCGACGAGCACCTGATCGGCGTCGAAAATGAAGCCCTGGCGCAGCTTGTTCTTGGGGTAGGGCACGCCGTTGACCGCCAACCCGGTCCAGATGTAGTCGGTCGGATGGCCCCGGCGCTGGATCACTCGGAAGTCGCGGGTGATCGGTCGCGAGCGCGGCAGCTGGGAGAGGGTGTACACCCTCTCGTTGACCACCAGATTGTCGATCTTGGCCGCCTGGTTGCGCTGGAAGACCTGGTTCTTCACCACGATCTCGTAGGGGTCGAGGATCTCGGTGTCTGCCACCTCCACTGCCGAGTGCGGCGTCTCAGGTGCGTCGGAGGTGAGCTCGAAGAGATAGTAGGGGTGCGCTCCGAAGGTCGACAGCTCGCCCGAAGCGCCGTAGCCGGTGAAGTCGAAATCAGCGGTGTCCGGGTAGAGGCTGGCCGCCGCGAGACCCACTTGCAGGTGGAATTGGATCTTTCGCGCGCCACCTTCGGGCGCCTGCACGGCCAGGTAGTGGTGGCCGCTGTCGGGATCGAGGAAGAAGCGCACCTGGTCTTGGCCCACGCCGCTCACCCTCGGTTGCGGCACGAGATCAGCGGCCCGGGTCGCACGGATGGCCTCCAGCATCTCGTGCTGGGCCGGCTCGAGAGTGAGACCTTCGAGCACGACCAGCTGCGCCCCGTCGGCGGCCGCGGTGAGCAAGCGGCTCAGCACCTGCGGCGCGGCGACCTCGGTGCGCCACCACAGTCGCGCGGTGGGGTCGCTCTGTGGCAGGGTCGGCTGGTCGCGGTAGATGTAGGCATCGATGTACGGCGCCAGCCCGTGCGGCAGCAGCTGCTCCAAAGCTTGGGGTGGACCATCGAGCGCCACTTCGAGCTGCGGCGAGACACTGCGCGCCTCGACCACCAGGTTCTTGAGCTCGAAGGCCGCCGCCTGCCAGCGATCGATTCGGTCCGCCGCGAGCTCGACGATCAGGTAGCGGCTGACGCCCGTCACCGGCAGGGGAAACTCTGCCTGCTGCGGAAAGACGGTCTCGACCCAGACCGACGCCGCCTGCGAGTCATCGACCCAGCGCGGCAGGAGACCGGCGTCGTCTGCCGCCGCCGTACTGCCGAAGTTGAAGAAAAACAGCAGGATCGAAGCCCAGCCGAGCTGAGGGAAACGTTGCATTGGCCACCTCCGAGAGAGAGCAGGTTCGAGTCGTTCGTGCCTGCCCCTTAGACGTGGCGCGTCGGGGAATCCTTCGTGAGCTGTTGTTGCCGGAGCGCGCCGATAGGATCGAACGATGTGTTCGAGCGATCCGGAAGGCCTCCTTTGTATCCAGGCCATTCACGTCCAGTGGAGCAAGTTGGCTCGAGGCGCTCCGCTAGCGCGCCAGCGTAATCAGGTGCCGTGTGCGCTGCCCCTGTCGCTCGATGCTGAAGCCGTTCCGTCCTCCGGCACCTTGTTCCACTATTCGGTCTACTCCGAGGCCGACGCCTTCGCCGAGCCTTGTTTCGCTCGGTGCGAAGCGCATCCCCCAGGCGAGATCTACCGCTACGACCTCGTCCGAATGCGACCCCACGGCCTGGCGCTCGCGATGCCGCATTCGACAGTGCGCCAGACGGCGAGCGAGGACGATTACTTCCAACTCGCTGGATTCGGCATTCCCTGGGCCGCAGAGGCCAAGCTCTTTGAGCTACGCGGTCATGTGCCGCCGTCTCCCGGGTCGCGTCTGGCGTTCGCCCTGAGTCCGGGGCAATGGGGCCGGTTGCGCTGGAACAGGCGCTCGACAGTCGACGCCGGCACCATCTACGAACAATGGACGGTCAACGTGGCCTGGGTCCTGCGGTGGCAGGAAGATGTCTTTACTGCAGTGGCGCCGTCTCACCGCTACGAGAAGCTGAAGAACCTTTGGTGAGGCGGCAGCGGTTCGGTGACTGCGGGCTCACTTTGGCTCGTCCGTCACCTCCGCCAACAAGCTGGCGGTTTTGCTGTGGTGGTTGCGGATCGCAAGAGCTGCTGGCGTGTTACCCTAACTGTCACGGGCTGACGTGTCGGCACCTGCCTCGATCAGACGCTCGACGGTTCGCAAATACCCATAGGTGGCGGCCTCGTGCAACGCTGTTTTGCCCGTCTTCGGGTCCGTGGCGTTGAGGTCGACCCCGGCCGACAACGCCAGCTCGACGATGTCTGGCCTGTCCGCGCCACGCACCAGTTGGGGCAGCGAAGCAGACGCCGGGTCGGCGCCGCGCTTCCTGAGCTCTCGGATGATGTCGACCTGCTC
>JBCCGX010000391.1:0-8443 GCA_039029035.1 Acidobacteriota bacterium
AGAACCAGAGCCAGGGTGCCGAAGCTGCCGAGAATCGCGGTAAAGACCTGTTGCCCGACCCAGAACTGCTCGACGAAGGCTTCGAGGCTCTGGACTTGGGTGAGGGCGATGCTGCGATCGAGACCGGTGATCGCACGCCGCACCGCCTCGGCGACGCTGGTGGGCTCGACGTCGGTCTTGAGCGAAACGTTGAAGGCGGTCTCAGGCTGTTGCGCCCACGGCAGGTAGACCAGGGCGCTCGCCTCGGTGCGCACGATCACGTCATGCGCCACATCGGTGACCACACCGACGATCTCTCGCGGTTTGCCTTGGATCGTGATGCGCTGGCCGAGGGGGTTCTCGTCCGGCCAGGAGCGCCGCGCCATGGTGGCGTTGATCATCGCGACCGGCTGTGCCGCCAAGTTGTCGGTGGCGGAGAAAGTACGGCCGCGCTCCAACGAGATGCCGAGGGCCTCGATGAAGCCATGCTGGATCGAAAGCCAGCCAGCCTGGGGCAGGGCTTGGTCGTCCGCCACCGGTCGACCGGCGATCTCGAAGGACTCCCGGGGTAAGACGGGGACCCTGGGAGGCACATTGGAGATCAGCGCTGAGCGGACACCCGGCAGAGCGGCGAGGTGGGTCGAGATCTGTTCCACCGCGTCGGCCTTCTGCTGTGGCTCGGCATAGCGTGCCGGCAGGTCGAGGCGCAGGGTCAGAATGTTGCCGGTGTCGAAGCCGGGGTCGACCGATTGCATGGTCTGAAAAGACTTGATCAGGATGCTGGCACCGGCGAGGAAGGCCAGGGCAAGGGCTATCTCCACGGTGACCAGGATGTTGGATGTCAGGCGCCGTCGACCGCCGCTGCTGGTGCTCTGGCTGCCATCCTTGAGGGACGATTGCAAATCGAAACGAGCCGTCTGCAGCACCGGTGCAAGGCCGAAAAGCAAGCCGCCCAGGAAGGTGATACCGAGACTGTAGGCGAGCACCCGATAGTCGAGGCTCGGCATCCAGAAGGTCGGCAGGAGCTGGGCGAAGGCGTTTTGGATCAACTTCATCCCTCCGCTGCCCAGGGCGATGCCGAGGACGCCAGCGGCCAACGCCATGACAGCGCTTTCGGTGAACAGCTGGAAGACGATGCGCCACCGGCTGGCGCCCATCGAGCTACGAATCGCCAGCTCGCGCTCCCGGGCCTGACTGCGCGCCAGAAGAAGGTTGGCGATGTTGGAACAAGCGATGAGCAGCACGAAGACCAGCGCGAGCTGCATGAGTCTGAAGAACAGCCGACTGCGCGAATCGGGGATGTCGTACCGCAGATTGAGCAGCTCGACCGAGAAGCCACGGTTGACTTGCGGATGCTCGCTGGCGAGCTGGGCCATCAGTGCATCCATTTCGGCCTGAGCCGTCGCCTCGCTGACGTCGTCCGCCAGGCGCGCGATAGCGAATAGGCTGCGGCTCTGGCGTAGCGCATCGCGCTCCAGAACCAGGGGTACCCAGATATCGGTCTGGGGCGACAGCAACCACTCGAAGTCTTCGGCCAACACGCCGACTACGTCGTAGACCTCGCCGTTGAGGTCCAGCGTCTCGCCCTTCAGATCGGTCCTGCTGCCGAACCGCTCGGTCCAGAAATCATAACTCAAGAGCACCACGTGATCGCCGCCGCGCAGGCCCTCTTCGTCGAGAAAGAAACGGCCCCACTGCGGCTCATTGCCGAAGAGGGGGAGGAACCCAGGCGTCACTTCACCGACGATGAGCTGGTCGACCTCACCTTCGTCACCGCTACCGAGGGTGACAGCGGTAGGACGGAAAGCGCCCATCTGCTGGAAGGAGCGCTGGCGTTCGGCGAAGTCGAGGTAGTTGGCGGGGGATGTGGCCGATAGCTGGCCTGCCTGCAGCGGGTCGTCGTGCTCACCGATCAGCACCAGTCGGTCGACCTCGTGGTAGGGGATCGGGCGAGAGAGGAAGCTGCTGACCAAGCTGTAGACCGCGGTGTTGCCGGCGATCGCCAGAGCCAGAGAACCGATGGCCAACAGGGTCACCGGGAGGTTCTTGCGCAGGGTCCGCAGGGCGAAGCGAACGTCTTGCCAGAGCGATTCCATGTCGTCTCCTCGAGCTCCGACTCGGCCGGGAGCCAGTTCAATGAGCAGGCCGTGCGACAGGCCCGTGGATCACTACGTAAGGCAGCCGCCAGGGTTACGAGTCCAAGCGCGGCGCCTGCTCCTCGGCCGGCTCGAAGGGGAGGACGAGGCGAAACGTCGAGCCGACCCCCAGCGAGCTTTCGAGGCTGATCTCACCGCCCATCAGCTCGACGATTCGGCGGCTGATGGCCAGGCCGAGACCGGTGCCGCCGAACCTGCGGGTGGTTGTCGCATCGGCCTGGGTGAACGGCTCGAAGAGCTTGCCTTGCGCTTCGGGTGCGATACCGATGCCGGTATCTCGCACGGTGAACGCCAGGGCCGAGCCATGGCCATTGTCCTCACCCGCGGTGATACGCACGTCGACCGATCCTTCCTGGGTGAACTTGATCGCGTTGCCGACCAGGTTGATCAGCACCTGGCGTAGGCGTGTCGCGTCGCCGTGCAGATGGGTGGGAAGGCCGGTTGCGATCTCGATCGTGAAGCCGATGCCTTGCTCCGCGGCTCGTATGGCGAAGAGGTCGAGCAAGCCGTCGGCCACCGCCTTGAGATCGAAATCTGCCGCCTCGATTGACAGCTTGCCGGCTTCGATCTTGGAGAAATCGAGAATGTCGTCGACCACCCGGAGCAGGATCTCGGCCGACGAGTTGATGATCTCGGTCTGCTCTCGTTGGTCGTCGGTGAGCTCAGAATAGAGCAGGAGCTCCGCCATGCCGATGACGCCGTTGAGCGGGGTCCGCAGCTCGTGGCTCATATTGGCGAGGAAGGCGCTCTTGGCGCGACTCGCCGCTTGTGCCTGGCGCAGGCGCTCTTGGGTCTCTTCGTGGAGCCGGGCATTTTCGATCACCAGCGCCACCTGGCTGGCAATGGTCGTTGCCATGTCGACCTGCGCCGACTGGACCGGACGCGACTCCCTGCCGGCGTTGTCGAAAGCGATCGCGCCCATCACTTCTTGCCGGCGGATGAGGGGCACGGCGAGGATCTGTCGTAGGTTGAAGCGATCCATCTTGGCTGGGACCAGCGGGTCGCTCGGGGGATCCTGAATGATCACCGGGGCCTGGGTCTTCATCGCCACGGCGAGGAACGGCAGCCCTCCGACCTTGATGAGCCGCAAGGCCTTGAAGCTCGCCCAGAGATCGGCGTCGGCCCGGCCATCGCCGAACTGCGACATGACCGGGGTCAGCTGCTCGCCTTCGAAGAGGTAGATCGAACAGCGGTCCATACCGCAGGCCAGGGAGGCTTGCTGGGCGATCTCCTTGAGCACCAGCTTGAGCTCGAGGGCCGAGTCGAGGGTGCGGGCGATCCGCAGGCGGGCTTCGGAGCGCTCGAGGCGGAGCTCGGTTTCCTCCAGCATGAGGGCCCGCTGCAAGACGATGGCCACTTGCTCTGCAGCGGCGACGGCGAGCTCGACACGCTTGCGGTCGAAGGGGCGCACTTGGGTGATGGTGTCGAGGACCAGAGCGCCGATGGCCCGGTCTTCGATCAGCAGCGGAACAGCGAGGATCGATCGGCAGCCGAAGGAGTCCACCCAGCCGTGGCCGACCAAAGGTGAGTCGCGGGCATCGTCGACGGTGATGGGCTCTCGGTGCCGAGTGAGCTGCCGGATCAGGTTCATCTCCGCCACCGGCCGCTTCCCCAACTGCTTGAATCGCTGCCAGGTTTGCGTCCGGGGCTCGCTCGACGCCAGCTGCGACATCGCAGGGGTCACTTCGTCCGCTTCGGCGTCGTAGAGAAAGACCGTGCCTCGCTCGGCGTCGCAGAGGCGGGCGACCCGGGTACAGACTTCGACCAAAACGCCGCGGACGTCACGCGCCGAGCCCACGACGCGGACGATCTCCATCAGGAGTGCGAGCTTCTCGCCGGAGGCCTCGGTCATCGTCGTGAGACTATCAGCACGGCTGCCGCTCGATGGGGTGGTCCGAGCTGGGTGCGGTGCGACAGTCCGTCTCTCAGTCCTGGGTGACCCAAGTATTGATCGACATGGTCTCGGTCAAGTCGGGTGACCAGACGTGGGTGTTGTTGATCCACGGCGACGCCTGAACCCAGGGCGAGGCCTGGATCCACGGCGAGGCATTGATCCACGGCGACGCGTTGATCCAGGGTGAGGCCTGCACCCACGGTGAGGCCTGGACCCACGGTGATGCGACGATCCACGACAGGGAGTTACCGGCGTCGTAGGTGCCGTCCCAGGGGTAACCGATGTCTTCGAGGTAGAAGGCCTGCACAGGATCCCAGCGCGCTGGCCCGGCGAAGTGCTGGGTGCCGGCGAGATCGGCCGCGATGTCGAGGCCGAGGTTGGCACAGGCCAGGGCGGTCGAGGCGACCGCGTCTTGCGCGTGGACTAGACCGGCGCCCTGCTGGAAAGGACTGTAGGCCAGCTCGCCGGCCGGGTCGACTGCTGGACGGGCCGAGTCCAGCAGCCGGCACTTGACCTCGTCTGGCGTGAGCCAGGGATTGGCTTCCAGCATCAGGGCGACGACCCCCGAGACTACCGCTGCGGCCTGGGAGGTGCCGGACATGGTGAAGTAGGCGCCGTCGAACCATTCGGGGTGCTGGCTGGCGAGAAAGCTCAAGCCGTCGAGGATGCCCAGCACGTGGCCGCTCGGAGCGATGAGGTCGGGCTTGACGAAGCCCTCGACGGTCGGGCCGGCGGCGGAGTAGAACGATAGATGATCATCGCTCGGGTCTTCCGGAGTGAAGGCGTCGGTCATACCGCCGACGGTGAGGATGTAGGGCGTATTGCCCGGCACGCCGATGGTCAGCGGCTCGGGGCCGGTGTTGCCGGCTGAGGCGACGACCACGATGCCGGCCTCCCAGGCTGCCATCACCGCCTGATTGAGCGGGTCGTCCCAATAGTAGGAGTTCGGCTGAGCACTGAACGAGAGGTTGAGCACTCGAATGTCGTAGATGTCCTTGTGGTCGACGACCCACTGGATGCCGCGAATGATGTGGCCGTAGGAGCCGCGTCCGAGGATGTCGAAGGCCTTGACGGCCACCAGTCCGGCATCGGGGGCGATGCCGTTGTAAGTGCCGGATTGACCGTCCGGCTCGGCGCTCGAGAAGATGACACTTGCCACGTGTGTGCCGTGGCCGTTCTCGTCCGCGCCGATGTGCATCTCGTCGCGGATCGCGTCGTAGCGCGCCAGGAAGCGGGACTCGCCCGACGTGTCGTAGACCAGATCGTGCCAGGGCCAGAAACCGGTATCGAGCACCGCGACGCTGATCCCATCGCCGGTGAGGTTCTGGTCGTGGAGGACGTCCGCCGCCACCTGGCCCGGTGTATCGCTGGGTGGGATCGAGGCCTGCACCGGAGCGGTCGGGTCACCGTGGATCTCGTGATTACCACAGAGATGCACGTGGTCGAGGTAGACCGCGTCGCCCGAGCTCATTGAAGAGGAGGTCAGGAAACGTATGGCGAAGCCCGCCGAGGCGTAGCTGGTGACGTCGTAGGTGAAACTGCCGATCTCGGCGTCGTCGGCCGGTCCGGCAAAGCGGGTCAGCTCGGTCCAGGTCGCGCCGCTGTTGCCCGACACCTGTAGCGCCACGTAGTCGGACGGTGATTCGAGTGCCTCGCGCAGATACTCGACGATCAGCACAGCGTTGGTGGCGCCGGAGAGGTCGGCATGGCGCTCGATCCCCTTGTCGTCGTCACGCAAGCGCAAGCCCCGCTTCCAGCCGTCGAACCAAGTCACCTTGATGTCGTTCGACGTCGGGCCATCCGACTCGCCGATCTCCTGCCAGTCGGCGGACCAATCGACGGTGCCGTTGTTGCCGTTATAGGCGACCTCTTCGAACTCGTCGCGGATCGACCAGATACCACCGTCGTGACCGAGTCCGATGAGCTCGGCATCGAAACTGATGTCGGAGCTCGAGGCGTAGGCCTGGTGTATCTCGACGGCAAGGACGTTCTCGCCTTCCAGTAGCAGCGCCGGGTCGACGCTGGCTTCGAACCACTCCAACTCTTCGGAGCCATCGACCCAATCGAGCGCCCAGGTGTCGGCCGAGATGGTGCCGGCCGGCATGTTGCTGCGATAGATCTCGCTGCCGTTCAGATAGGCCACGGCGCCGTCGTCGCGCAGCAGCCTGAGGGTCGCACCGGTGTAGCTGGCGGCGTCTGCGACCTCGAAGTGGTGGCGGAAGTAGGTGGTGGGGTATCGGTTGCTCGACGAGGGACCGTACTCGACGACAGTTTCTTCATCATCGTCGCCGTAACCCAGCTCCGCCGGCCCGGAGGCCCAGGCGTCGTCGTCGAAGGTGGTTGCGGTCCAGGCACTGCCTTGGTCCGAGCCGTCGTCGAGATAGCGCCAGGAGGATCCGCTGGCAACGAAGAGGAACGCATCGGCAGTGTTGACGTTGCCGCCACCGGTACCACCTGAGCCGCCCATCGGATCGCTGCTCGAGCTGTCGCTGGCTTCGATCTCGAGGTTGTCGATATGGAAGTACTCCGATGAGCCGGCATAGTACTGCGTGATGACGAACCGGATCGTGGTCTGAGCCGAGAGGAAGGCCGAGAGGTCAAAAGTCCTCGTGCCGGCGCTGACGCCGTCAATACCGGTGAAGGTTTCGAGCACGGTGAAGCTCGAGCCGTCGCTCGACGCTTCGAGGACGACGGCATCGGTGGGATCGACCCCGGAGGTGGTCCGGTAGTCGAAGCGCAGGGTCGCGTTGGTGAAGCCACCGGACAAGTCGACGTCGCGTGAGGCGCAGGGTTGCCCGCCCGTGAACGGGTAGTCGTCGAGCCGTAGCTCGCCCCCGACGATCTGGACCTGGCCGCTGGCCGGATCTTGGCTCGAGGCACCACTGGCACCACTGTCGCTGTCGCTGTCGTCGTCATTGTCGCTGGGATCGACTTCGACCCAAGGGCTGAGCCAAGGCGCGGTGCCGTCGTTGTTGCCGTAGGAAACGGTGTCGAAGTCATCGCGAAACGTGGCCACACCCGCGGTAGCGATCCGCACGCTGCGGTCGGCGAAGACGCGAGTCACAGCGGCAAGTCGGTCGATCTCTTGCCGCTGGTTCGGTGTGAGCCGCGCCGCCACAGCTCGGATGAGGCCGAGGTCGTGGACGACCTCGCCGCCGACTCGATCGACCGCTTGCCGGACGCTCGCCACGTCCAGGCCCTGGACGATCACTTGCTCGAGCCGTTCGGTGTCTGGAAGAGGCTCAGAGTCGCCGATCAGCCAGCAGAGTCCGAGGCCCATGACGAAGGTCAGGCTTTTGTTGCAACGCACGATGGAGTGCCTCCGGTCGGGTGGGTCGTCGTCTACCGGGCAGCTTGGGGAAGCAACGTTAAGGCTCGAATTAAGGCATCGGAGTCCCTGCCTGGGTAAGATGCGCAGCGATGCACCGGCGCTCCGTCTTTTTCGTCTGGCTTGTCGCCTTTCTCACCGTCTGGCTTTACCTGGTCACCGCGGGAAATCATTGGCGAGACCTGACGAGCCAGTGGGGCATCGCACTGGCGATGGCCGTGGGCTCCTACTTCGGTGCCTCGACGCCGATGGGCGGTGGCGCGGTCGGTTTCCCTGTCCTCGTTCTGCTCTTCGGCGAGCCGCCCGCTGTCGGTCGCGACTTCAGCTTCGCTATCCAGGCGGTGGGCATGCTCTCGGCCAGCCTCTTTATCTGGGTCAACCGCTTGCCGGTCGCTTGGGGGATCCTTGGCTGGGCGGTCGCCGTCGGTATTGTGGTTGTGCCCTGTACCACCCTCTGGCTGGTGCCGGTGCTTCCGCCGCTCGTCGTCAAGCTCCTTTTCGCCGTAATCTGGGCCGGCTTCGGCCTCGTCCATGCCTTGCGTTGGCGGCAGATCGAAGAACTGGATGGCATCGGAGCCCACACGCCACGTCGCGATCTGGTGGTCGGTCTGGCCCTCGGGTTGGTCGGTGGAGTGGTTTCGGCGGTCACCGGCGTCGGCATCAACATGCTGCTCTATATGGTGCTCGTGATGCTCCTGCGCAGCGATGCCAGGATCGCCATTCCGACCTCGGTGCTTGCGATGGCAGCCCTTGCGATCACCGGCATCGCGACGCGCCTCGTGCTCGGCGGCATCCACCCGGAGGTTTATCCCAACTGGCTAGCGGCGGCACCGGTGGTCGTTTTTGGCGCTCCCTTCGGCGCTTGGATGGTGCAGCTGATTCCGCGGGCGACGACCTTGTGGATCGTCTCGATCCTGTGCGTCGGGCAGTTTGTCTGGACTTGCATCAGCGAGCGGGTGACCGGCTTGCCCCTAGGGCTGGCGCTGGTCGGCGTCTTCGTCTTCGTGCTCGCCTTTCAGACCCTCTATCGACGTGGGCTGACGCTGAAGGGCTAGAGTGCCCCGTTTGACAATTCCCTTCCGCTAT
>JBCCGX010000392.1:0-8432 GCA_039029035.1 Acidobacteriota bacterium
AAGAAAGTCGTCACTTGTGTGCCTATGCACCGGACGACCCCTCGGCCCTCAGAGAGGGTCAAGTTCCAGTCTTGTACCCACTGCTAATGGTCAAGGTGGTGGGCGACTGCGGCTGGGATTGTCTGGAGTTTCGAGATGGCTGTTGGCGTAGGGTAGGGGAGGTGCCAAACCCGCTAGCGCCGGTAACGGAAGAGTTCTTCAACGCCGTGCTGGCAGATGACTATCACTTTTCCATCAAGGTCGACGGAACGACTATTGGAGGTCAGAATGTTGCTGGTTTCAGAAGCTGGTCTTCCTACTTGTAGCGCCGCGCCTTGCCATCCGATCGAGTTCGCTTCGGCCTGCGCCAGCCTTCTCGCCGTGCGAAGATTTCGCCGCTTATCGATGGTATCGGGCGTATAGTCATGCACCTCCTGATACGGAAAATTTCTGCCTACACACTCCATGATATTATCTTGGGGGTATTCATTGATTCGGCAGATGCGCGAGCCGCATTGGTCCGATACCGGCAGACTTACTTGAAGGTCCCTGATCGTGACCCATGGAATGATCAGGCTTATGTAGATGAGCCACTTGCAGAGGACCATTTCGATATTTTGGATGTTCCATTTTCTGGTAACTTGGGTGGTCAGTTCCACGTCGCGAGTCTGTTCGAAGAAGGGTTCGGTCAGACATTACGCAGCTCATACACTCTATTCAGCTCCGGCGAGGAGGCTCAGCGCCACTGTGATTCCGTCCCCATGGACTCTGATGACTTCCCTGTATATTGGGATTTCGAGACACATGATATTGATCACCTTCGGTTGTAGAGATTTTTGTCCGCTGAACAGTCTCGGCAGTCGCTTTCAATCGACGCTCAACCAGGCAGGCCGTTAGGCAAACTGAGTGACCCAAACCATGAACGGCGAGGAATCTAGTTGGCGGCGCAACTGAGCCACAAGACGATTATAGGGAGTGGCGCCGGATTCCAAACGGGTAAAAATGGCTAGAAAACTACGATTTCCGGACTGGTTGTACGGCGGCCCCTATCTCCGGGTCTCAGATCCTGAAAACGATCTTCCGCGGCGCGATCCAAGGGTGCCGATCTCATTCGAGATGCGGGAGTCCACTGAGCTGAACGGCGTCGTTGAGGGGGAGAGGTACGTTGCTCCGTTTAGAGATGGCAACACTCTCGAAGAGATCTTGGGGTGCATCGATCTCGCTCAAGGCTATCGGTCGATACGGGCTCGAAGTGCCAAGCACATAGAACCTGAGCGAAGGATTGCGAGGCACTTAGGGCGCCGGGTCGTGCTAGAATCGGCTCGTTCAGATGCCCACGAGCACTGCTCTGGATCCTCATGAAAGCTCTATAATTGCATGCTGGAATCCTATGTCTTACTTGCCAATCAACTCAGTTACCAGAGATGGTCAGACGATAACAATCATCGCGTTTCCCGCAAGTCAGGCATGGCATGTTACTCCTGGTGATGAAGTACTGGAAATCACCGTTTCAGATGCGAAGTACGATGAGGATGTGATTGACGGAAGACGCAATCTCGAGTTGGATTTCGATGAGCTGACGAATGAGTCGGTGGTGTTGTGGGACGATTGGTATGGCAGGAAATTTCCAATTCAAGGTGCTGTCTATACGATTCGACGTTGGTACTCGCCTGATGAGATTGTTCGGATTATTGAATCGAAGAACCAGGCAATGGCGAGTGAAACCAGCGAGCGCGTTGCACTCGAAAAAACGATTCAAAATTTGACGAAATATATCGCAGAGCTTGAGCGGCGAGCGTCACTGCGACTTGAAGCCAATAAACGCGTGGATATCCTAGGATACCTGCAGCAGATAAGACGTAAACTCGAAGCAAAACCAGAGGGTCGACCATGATTTCGCTGCGCTTCGTCACGTCGGTCATGCTTGCTTGGCGTCCAAGATTCGGAGGGCTCGAGGGCCTCGACGAGAGTGGTTGACACGCGTCCTCGGTGTCAGAGACTCTGACGCTGTCGTCAGGTGACTCCGCGCTCCGTTCTCGTTAGAGGCGACGGTGGCATCGTAGCGCCGTTGCCAGAGTGGCCCTTCCAACGGTGCAGCCGATCGGCTTCGAGGTGTTGCCGGCTCTGCCGCTGACTTTTGACAGGATCTACAGCAGATCTCGAAGGTAGGGCGCGGTGTAGCCGCGATACTCCTGCAGCGTCTCGGGTGGCAGGAACTTGGCGCCGCGGATGGAACCGCGGCACCGATCGCTGCCGCAGCGGCATGGGTCGAAGCCGACGAGGAGCCGTTCGGTCATGCAATAGTCGAAAGTGATCTCCTCCCCCGCCGCGATGCCTCGCAGGGCCACCAAGTCGTAGGCACCGAAGCTGTTGGCCCGGGTGCCGCAGGTCGGAGCGCAGGATTGGTTGACGAGCTCGAGCGGGAGATCGATCTGGATGTGGTGACCCACATCGACCTGCACCGTTTGCCAGGTTCTCTCCGGCGATCGACGGACCGGCTTGTTGATTCCCACCCAAGCCCCAGCGCCCTCCTACGGCGACTTGCGACTTCCGACCAAACCAGTGGCTCGCTCTTGCCGTACACATGAAAACACGCTCATATGAATGAGCGTTCAAGTAAGATGTGCCGCTGATCCACGCCAATGAACCGCGAGAGCCGACCTTGACTTCGACCGCCGATGCCGCTGATTGCGCCGCCAAGCTGAAGGCCTTGGGCGATTCCACCCGCCTGGCGGTGATGGAGTCGTTGCTCGACGGACCGAAGCGGGTGGGAGAGTTGGGCGAGCTACTGAACGTGGAGCAGAGTCTGCTGTCGCACCATCTGCGGGTGCTGCGCGATTCCGGGATGCTGCGTGCGCGGCGCCACGGCAAGGCGGTGGTCTATGCCCTGGCGCCCGGGATGGAGGGAGCGCTGCGGCAACGGACGCTGGACCTCGGTTGCTGCCGCCTGTCTTTCGACGACTGAAGATGACCAGAGATACGGAGTGAACGGATCGATGAAGAGGATCGGATGCTGCCTGATGATGCTGTGTACGCTGCCGCTAGCGGTCGCGGGATGCCACCCGGCGCAATCGGCCCAGGCGGGGCGCCTGGTGATCACCGGCTCGAGCACGGTGGCGCCGTTGGTGGCGGAGATAGGCAAGCGGTTCGAGGCCGATTCCGGCGTGCGGGTGGACGTGCAGACCGGCGGCTCGTCGCGCGGCCTGGCGGATGCGCGGCAAGGGCTGGCGAATATCGGCATGGCGTCGCGCGCCCTCAAGCCCGGGGAGGAGGACCTCGCTGGCTTCGCCATCGCCCACGACGGCATTTGCCTCATCGTGCACGCGAGCAATCCGATCGCCGAGCTGTCGAAAGAGCAGGTGGTGGATGCCTTCACCGGCAAGATCGCCGACTGGGCCGCTCTAGGTAGCGATCCTCTGGGTAGCGAACTCGGGCCGATCAGCGTGGTGAACAAGGCCGAAGGGCGCTCCACTCTGGAGCTTTTCCTGGCCCACTTCGATCTCGACAATCGAGACATCCGCGCCTCGGTGGTGATCGGCGATAACGAGCAGGGCATCAAGACCGTGGCGGGCAACCCCGGCGCGATCGGCTATGTCTCGATCGGCGCGGCGGAGCATGCCCGGGATCGCGGTGTACCGATCAAGCTCCTACCGCTGGCCGGGGTCGAGGCCAATACGGCCAATCTCGCCAATGGCCGTTTCCCCCTGGCTCGGCCGCTCACCCTGGTGACCCACGGCGAGCCGGACGACCTGGCCCGGCGCTTCATCGACTTCGCCCGCTCCCAGCAGGTGCACGATCTGGTGCGAGAGCTGTCGTTTGTCCCGGTCGGCTGATCGCGCGCTCCTCGCCGGCCTGCGTCTGAGCGCCACGATCACCGGTGCGGTGGTCGTGTTGATCGCTGTCTTCCTGGTCGCTGAGTCGTGGGCGGCGCTGCGCGCGGTCGGTGGTTGGCGGTTCCTGGCCGATGCCTCGTGGTATCCGGCGGCCGGGCCGGCGGAAGGCACCTTCGGCCTGGGGCCGATGCTGTGGGGCACGCTCCTCACCACCGCTGGAGCGATCTCGTTGGCGGCGCCGTTGGGCATCCTGTCGGCGATTTTCTGTCGCTTCTATGCGCCGCCAGCCCTGGAGCGACCCTATCGCCGGTTGCTCGAGCTGCTGGCGGGCATCCCCTCGGTGGTCTATGGCTTCTGGGGTCTGGTGGTCCTGGTGCCCTTGATCGCACGCTTCCAGCCGCCGGGGGCGAGTCTGCTGGCGGGGGTGCTGATCCTGGCGTTGATGATCCTGCCCACCGCCGCGCTGGCGACGGATGCCGCTCTCGCCGCCGTGCCGCGGCGCACCCTGGAGGGTGCCGCTGCCCTCGGTCTCGGCCGTTGGGCAACCCTGCGCGGCGTCGTTCTGCCGGCGGCGGCGTCCGGCATCGCCACCGGCTTGATCCTCGCCGCCGGCCGCGCCCTGGGCGAGACCATGGCGGTGCTGATGGTGTGCGGCAACGTGGTGCAGATGCCGGGCAGCCTCTTCGATCCGGTGCGCACCCTGACGGCCAACATCGCCCTGGAGATGGCCTATGCCCTGGACGACCATCGCTCGGCCCTCTTCGTCAGCGGCCTCCTGCTGCTCGCCATGGTCACCCTGATGGTGCTGGCGGCGGAGACGATGGAACGCCGGAGGGCCCATGGCTGAGCCCGTGGCTGAGCGCAGTGCCAGGTTGGCTGACGCCGGCGATGGCGGCGGTCATCGCATGGCCGACCGCCTGGCGGCGGCCGGAGCCTGGCTGGCGGCGGCGGCGGTGTCGGCGGTCTTCCTGTGGATCCTGGGCGATCTGCTGCGCCACGGCGCGGGTCAGCTGTCCTGGGCGTTCCTCACCGAGGCGCCGGCCAGCGCCGGTCGGGCCGGTGGGATTGGGCCGATCCTGCTGTCGACCGCCTGGATCTTGGCGGTCTGCCTCGGTGTGGCTCTACCTCTGGGCCTCGGCACCGCGGTGCTGCTGGCCGAGTACACCGCGGCGGACGACATCTTCGGCCGGGCGGTGCGGCGCAGCCTCGACATTCTCGCCGGCGTGCCGTCGATCGTTTTCGGCCTGTTCGGCAACGCCCTCTTCTGCGTGGCCCTCGGCCTCGGTTTTTCGATCCTCTCCGGCGGCCTGACCCTCGCCTGCATGGTGCTGCCGATCTTGATCCGCTCGTGCGAGGAAGGCTTGCGCGCCGTGCCCGCCGAGTATCGCCTCGGCGGCGCCGCCCTGGGCCTGAGTCGCGGCAAGGTCCTCTGGTACCTCTTGCTGCCGGCGGCGATGCCGGGGCTGGTGGTGGGCCTGGTCCTCGGCTTCGGTCGCGCCATCGCCGAAACCGCGGCGCTGATCTTCACCAGCGGCTACGTCGACCGGCGGCCCGAGTCGCTGCTCGACTCCGGCCGCTCGCTGTCGATCCACATCTACGATCTCGCCATCAACATCCCCGGTGGCGAGCCCAACGCCTATGGCACCGCCCTGGTGCTGGTCGTGATTCTGCTGCTCACCAACTCGGCGGCGTCGCTGCTCGGCGACCGTCTGCACGGTCGGCACGGCGCTGTTTGAGGTTCCAGTGACCATGAGAGAACGTGCCAAGGGCGAACCTTCTGCCAACGGCCGCCCTTTGCTGCAAACTGAAGGCTTGAGTCTGTCCTACGGCCGCAAGGCCGCCTTCCGTGACGTCTCCCTGGCGGTACCCGAAGGCGGCATCAGCGCCATCATCGGCCCCTCGGGCTGCGGCAAGTCGAGCTTCTTGGCCTGTCTCAATCGGCTGAGCGATCTCTTGCCGCGCTGCCGGGTGGAGGGCCGGGTGCGGGTCGGCGAGATCGAGGTCTTCGATCCCGCCACGGACGTCATCGCCCTGCGTCGCCGGGTGGGCATGATCTTCCAGAAGCCCAACCCCTTCCCGCTGTCGATCCGTCGCAACCTCGAACTGCCACTGCGAGAGCACGGGGTGCGCGATCGGCAGGAGATCGACGCGATCATCGAGCGTACGCTGTCCGACGTCGTCCTCTGGAGCGAAGTGAAGGACCGCCTCGACGCCTCGGCCCTGGCGCTCTCCGGCGGCCAGCAGCAACGCCTCTGCCTGGCCCGCGCCCTGGCGCTCGAGCCCGAGGTCGTCCTGCTCGACGAGCCCTGCAGTGCGCTCGATCCGATCTCGAGCGGCGTGGTGGAAGATCTCATCGCCCGCCTCGGCGGACGCTACACGGTGGTCATCGTCACCCACAACCTGGCTCAGGCGCGGCGCATCGCCGATCGTGTGGCCTTCTTCTGGCTGCGCGACGGGGCCGGACGATTGATCGAAGAGGATGCCGCCGAGCGCGTTTTCGAGCAGCCCCGGGACGAGCTGACGGCGGCTTATGTCGGTGGCGCGCGGGGTTGAGGCGCAAATTCGGCGAAATGCCCTGAGAGGTTGATTTTTCGGGCTTGCGCGTTTGCGCAAAGGCCGAACAGGGGTTGTTTTGCTTCTGCGCGTTCGCGCAAAGGCCGAACAGGGGTCGTTTTGTTTTTGCGCATTCGCGCAAAGGCCGAACAGGGGTTGTTTTGCTTCTGCGCGGCGGCGCAAGGGCCGCACGGGTCCCGTTTTGCTTCTGCGCGTTTGCGCAAAGGCCGAACGGCGGTCGATGAGACTTTTTTGGAACGCGCGAAAGGAGAACGAGAGCCGTTGCGACTTTCCTCGAACGCGCAAAGGCCGAACAGGGGTCGTTTTGTTTTTGCGCGTTCGCGCAAGAGCCGACCTGGAGTCGTTTGGCCTCAACGCATTCGCGCAAGAGCCGACCGAGAGCCGTTGTGGCTTGCCCCGAATGCGCAAGAGCCGCCCGGGTCTCGACTCAGATGCTGGTGCGTAGAGAATCTCGAATGGATCTCGTCTTGGGACTGTAGCCCACGCGCAGGTTAGCTGGCTGGCCAGGACGACTGGCTCTCACGAGGAGGCGAGTGGCGGGATTCCGGCAGGCGTCTCACGATAGACTGCTCTCACCGCCAACCGCTAGGGAGGAGGATGTCATGCTGTCGTATCGGTCCGTCGCTTTGCTGGCGATCAGCCTTGTCGTCGCCAGCATCCCACCCGCTTTCGGCGAGGTCGCCATCGGCGGCCGGATCACCCTCGCCGACGAGGGATTCGAGGGTGCCCGGGTGGTGCTGTTACCGCTGGACGGTCGCTACCAGGCCGGGCGGGCGCTGATGGACGGCGAAGCGGGCGCGGAGCCGGTAGACGAGACCCGGACCGACGGTGACGGGCGGTTCCGCCTCGAGGCCCCCGAGCCGGGGGGCTGGACGGTGCGGGTCGAGGCGCCGGACCACCTGCCGGCGGAAGCGATCCTGCGGCCGTTGGTCGAGGCCAACGAGCTGCCGACGCTGGAGCTCGAAGCCGCGCAGGCGATGGTCGTTCGGATCGCCGGACGGGGTGGCGAAGACCGTGACGACGAAGACCGTGACGACGGCGATGTGACTCGCATCGCGGTGGAGCCGCCGGCGCAACGCCAATGGCAGCGCTCCCTCGGCGGCTGGGCGACGCCGGTGCGCCTGGCCCAGACCGACGCCGACGGTGTTGCTCGCCTACCGGTTGCCGCGGGCGAGAAGGTCGTTCTGTGGGCTGATGTGCCGGGCTCGCCGCGTCTGCGGCGCGAGGTCCGTGCTGGCAAGGGCGTGACGCTGAAGCCCTTAGGCGGTATCGAGCACAGGGTACGGGTGACCGTCGGGCGCCGCGGTGTGGCCAAGGCCCTGATCTTCGGTAAGCGAGGCATCATCCCTTTGGCGCTGACGGACAGCGAAGGGCGGGCGACCCTGACCGCACCGACCGACTCGGCGCTGACCCTCCTCGCGCTCGGGCCGGAAGGCCATCGTGGGAGCCACAGCCTGGAGCCACCACGCGAGGATGAGCCGGCGCGAGAAGAGACGATCGAGCTCGCCGAACCGGACTGGCTCAGTGGGCAAGTGGTCGAGCACGAGACCCGGCGTCCGATCCCCGGTGCCTGGATGTGGCAGCATCGCGTCGATAGCGATTTGGTGCGGACCGACGCTCGCGGCGGCTTCCGAGTGCCTGTACCCGAGACCGCGACCAACTTTGGTGCGATCGCGCTGGGCTATGCTGCCGGTGGTGCGGCGTGGCAGCGGAGTGAGTCGTCCGATCTCACTCTGGTCCTGCATCCATCAGCCAGCCTCAGCGGGGTGGTGGTCGATTCAGCGGGACGACCGGTTGGGGCCGCCGAGGCCTGGCTCGTCGTCCACCGGACCGCAGAGACCCGGCGATCGTTGAGGTGGTTCCAGCGCTGGCTGAGCCGCGGCGAAGGGCCGGTGACCCGCTCGACACGCGATGGCCGCTTTCGCCTCGCCGGCTTACCGGCTGGCGCCAGCTACCACCTGACTTGGGTCAAGGCCGGGTTCGTGCCGACGCCTGTGAAGATCGAGCCGCTCGAAGCCTTCGAGCATCGAGACCGGCTGCGGATGG
>JBCCGX010000393.1:0-8426 GCA_039029035.1 Acidobacteriota bacterium
CTCGCCCATGGGGTCAACCCCGCCACTGGCGAGCTCTGGCAGCTCAACACCGAGGCGATCAACAAGAACCCGGCGATCCAAGGCGAGCCGGCCCTGCAGGGGATCTTCTCCGACAACCGTCTGACCCGCCTCACCCTGCCCAATCCCCTGAGCTCTGGCCCGGTGCAGCCGCCGCACCAGATCACCGACCTCGACCAGGCGAGCACCGGTCCCGACGACACCGTCGGCACGCCTTACTCGCTGACTTTCTTCCAGGGTGGTGGCGCCGCCGGCATTCCGGCCGGCGACGCCTTGGTGACCGGTCTCTTGACCAACAATGTCGTGCGCCTCGACAGCCAGGCGGCGCGGGTCGGCGAGTGGGATTTGCCGGCCGGTTGCATCCCGCGGCAGACCGTGCTCGATGCCACCGAGCAGCTCGCTTTGGTCTACTGCTCGGGTCTCAACACGGTGCCGATTTACATCGTGGCCAATATGCCCGGCCCGGCTGCCGCCACCCTCGACCTGGGCTTCGATCCGACGCCGGAGATCATTCGCGAGGGCCGGCAGATCTTCTACAACGGCGGGCGCTCCCTCGATCCGGCCGACCAACCGTCGCCGCCGCTGCGCTCGGCGAGCGGCAACCTTTCCTGCGCCACGTGCCATGACGAAGGGCGTCTCGATCTCCTGGCTTGGGATCTGTCCCGTGGCGAGATCGACCGCAAGGGGCCGATGGTCACCCAGACCCTGGCCAGCATCAACCGTCACATTCCCTTCCACTGGCGCGGTGAGCAGCTCAACAAACTGCCCGACTTCAACCCCGCCTTTGAAGCCCTGCTCGGCGGCACGCCGCTGTCCGAGACACCGCCGATGCCCGGTGAGCCGACCCATTTCGACAAATTCGAGGCCTTCGTGCTCTCCCTCGAGCAACCGGCCAACCCGAACCAGGCCCCGTCGCGGGAGTTCGACGACACCATCCAGCCACCCCAGCTGCCCCTCGACGGGATGGGCAATCCGATCCCTGGCAACGCCACCGATGGGCCGACGGCTTGGAACCAGGCGTGCGAGTTCTGCCACCACAACCCGACCGGCTCGAGCAACGACATGGTGGCCGACGGCGCCTTGTTCCACGACCCGATCGCCAAGCGCCATCACATGAAGATCGTCAACATGCTGTCGCTGTGGATGAAGGGTGTCCAGCCCGACGTGACCGTCACCTTCTCGGGCTCGGGGCAGCAGCAGCTCTATCCGCTCCTCGGCTTCGGCACCGCCCACGCCGGTAACCCGCGCAATACCTTCGAGTTCGTCAATGCCTTTGGCCTGACCGATCAGGAGAAGGCCGACGTCACCTCGATGCTCTTCCAATTCGACCACGGCATCGCGCCGGCGGCCCACTCGCACCTGCTGCTCAACGCCAACACCGTGTCGACGGTCGATCCGGTCACCGGCATGACGGGCCAGGCCTACCTGCAGAGCTACCTGATTCCGCAAGCCTCGGCAGCCCTGCGCAACGCCGATCTGGCAGTCTTCGGGCGCACGACGGTCGGCGGCACCAACCGCATCGTCAGCTGGGCATTCGACCGGCAGATGAACACCTTCCGCCGCGACGACAACCAGGTGAGCAGCCAGAGCTTCTTCTTGAATCAGGTGACGTCGCCGGGCTCCACCGATTGGTTCGTTTTCGTCGGCCTGCCGGTAGGCACCGCGCCAGGTTTCGCCATTGACTACGACCGCGACCAGTTGGTCAACCAGATGGAGCCGAATTTCGGCGCCTGGTTCGACGTCGACGCCGACAACGACACCTTCTGGGATGGCTTCGAGTACCTGAACGGAGGGAACGTCAACGGTGCCACACCGCTGCCCAACGACCTGACGCCGCCAGCGATCTTGGGCGTCCAGCCAACTCAACCCCTGCTGCCGCAGTGGACCACCTCCAAGGTCGGCCGCCTGACCTTCGAGACCAGCGAGCTGACCACCTACAGTCTGGTGCTCAATCCGCCCTCGACCCTGCCGCTACCGTCTCTCAACTACAGCGGCAGCGATCCCAAGCTGCAGCACAACATCATCATCGACGATATGTTCCCCGGTGTCGCCTACACCGGCACCCTGACGGTCACCGACCTCGGCAATCTGACCGCCCAGCAGCCGGTCGAAGCCAACGCCCGCTTCATGCCGGATTCACCCCTGGTGGCGATCGTCAATGGCCTGGCCTGGGCCAACCCGCCGGCCGGTACCGGCACGGTGACGTTCGATGTCACGGCGGGGAGCATCACCAACAAGCTGTTCGCCGCGCTGCCCAATCACGTGATCATCGCGCGCGTGCTGGTCAACGACGCTCCGGTGACGCCGACCAACATCACGCCAGCGATCGTCAATCTCACCAACTTCTGCGTCCACGGGACCCAATACCCGCCGCCGAGTCCCAAAGGCTCCGTCCTCACCGGGCCCTTCGTCTTCCTCCATCCGGCGGTCGGCCTGCAGTTCGATGTCAGCGGTCTGAGCCAGGGTGACGTCGTCGAGTTCGATATCGAGGCGGTCACGGAGCTCGACCTGGCCAATCCCTTCTGTGCCGGCGGTACCGGGCTGAATTTCCTCAACATCCTCAACCCACCGATGATCGACGACCCGCTGAACCCGGGCACTTTGATCCCCAATCCGAACTACAACCCGTCCCACGACGTGCCGACGGGCTGGAGCTTCCCGGACACACTCGCGGTCAACCGGGCGGTGAGCTGGACCCATCCCTGAGTCTCGATTGGGCTGGGGCACCGAGGTGCCTCAGCCTTTTTCGACGCCGCCTAGGTCGCGGCCAGGGCGCGCTCCACAGCCTCGTGATCTCTGTCGATCACTTTGAGGAGCACCCGTGCGGAGCGATCCGGCCTGCGGCGCCCTTGTTCCCATTCCCGGACCGCGCTCAAGGTGAAGCCGAAGCGCTCTGCGAATCGGCGCTGGCTGAGATTCAGGCGACGACGGATGGTCCCGACATCGACGGAGTCCGGAACCCGGGCGATTCGCATCGGCAGCTCCGATTTGCCTCGGGTATGGGCCGTCACCTCTTGCATCGCTTCGACAAGATCCCGACCGAGCTCCGATAGCTTCTCATCCGACATAGCTCTATTCCTTCAAAGAATCAACGATCTTGCGTAGCGCCTTCTTGTCAGTCGGCGTCAAATCACTCTGTTTGTTCTTGGCATAGACAGTCAGCAGGTAGATGATCTCGCCCTTGACCCAAAGGTAGTAGATGATTCGGACACCACCGCTCTTTCCCGAAGAGCCGCGCGAAGCACGAGCTTGCGTAGTCCACCCGTGCCTGGAATCACCGGCCAGCGAACCGGATCGTGCGCGATTTCATCTTCCGCCGCCAGGCGTTCATCCTCGCTCAGGAGCTTACTGACCTTCCGAAGATAAACCCTCGTAACGACAACTTGCATCGTGATGAGTGTACGGCATTGCCGTAGTTTGGTCAATCGCGAGCGGATCGCCCGAGGGGGGCACGACTTGAAGCGCGACGAACGGACCGTTCCTCTCAGAGCCAATTCTCAACCAAGCGGCAGCAGGGTTCCGGTCGTTGGCCGGACATCGCAGGGCTAGCTAAAGGTAGCGTGCCGCAGGATTGGCACGCTGCTGCCTTATTCTCGAACAGCAGTGCGGCGAGACTGACGGCATGCAAACTCTCTCCTGCCTCAGATTCTCGCCCTCGTCCACCGGCTGGCTCTTGCTTTGCGTTGCGACGTTCTTGGTCTGGCCATTGCCCTCTCTGGGCCAGGAAGCCTGCAATAGGTGCGTCGAAGATGTCGTCGCTGCGACCCACGATGGGTGTTGGATCGCCGGCTACATCTATTGGAATCAACCCCCGTTTCGCTACCTCGACCTCACCGAGGCAGCGGGCCGAGGGGCCTTCGCCAGCGGGCGGGGCAATCGCGGTGCTCTGCGGCTCTGGCCCCATGCGATCTCGATCGCCCGATCGCGCTTCCCACAACACCTGGGGGACGCACCCGCGGCGTCGGTACCGGATGACCCGTCGATTCGAGTGGCCGACGAGATCGCATTGCTCATCGGCGAGCCGATCGAGGTACCGGTCGATTCGGTGGAGCGAATCTATCCCCGGATCGGCTCGGGGCTGCCTGCGGTCGAGATCTCGCGCCAGCAATTGCACGAACTGGCGGAGCAGGATCTCCCCTTCCACAGTCGGAGAGGCGGTGAGTGCATGGGGTGCCCGATGTCAGTGGAAGATACCACCTTGGTGCTCCAGTCAGGCGAGCTGGTCAGTGGGCTGTTGAGCTGGCATGGGGCATCTGTCGGCCTGAATGGCTTCGACTTGCGAGATCCCGAGGCACGCCGTGCGCATCGGAGGCTCTTTTCCGGTTGGGGTGAGGAGCTGGCCTTGTGGACCAAAAGCGTCAGCGGGCCTCGGCGAACCTTTCGTGGCGCGGCCTCCCACGGTTTCAATGGCGAGCTCTTCCCGGGGCGCTCATTCTTTGCGCTCGGCGGTACCGCTCTGCTGACAGGAGCCGCGGAGATCTATGCTCTCGAAGAGGTCGCTTTCCTATTGCCCGGCCCGTCGCGGGCGGCGTCCCCGCTGCTGATCGATCGCGACAGCGCCCTGCGTCTGCTGCATCAGCCACCGGTCTTGGCAATGGCAAGCTATTGGGACTCGTTCTCGGCCTACTGCTTCAGCTATGAGGCGGGCCAGCCGTTGGAGAATTTTGGCCAGGTCTGCCGACAAGCTCTGGTCGATACGAGTAACTCGCCCGATCCATCACCGGCGGTCGGTGTCCAGGTCGTACAAACACCGGGCACCCGGCGGACGCCGGCCGAGGCGCCGAAAGACTCTCGTTTTCTGCTGCTCTACTTCGACGCTGGCACTTGACGACGATGGCCGGTTTATGCCGGCCAAGGAGCCCTAGGAAGGCCGAATGACGACCTCTGGCCCGCGCTCGTCGAAGAAGCGGCGGGCGATCTCGGCCAGCCAGCGGCCGGTTGGATCGTCGTCCACTTCCAGGCGTCCCCCCTCCGCCGCGGTGATCAGGCGACGCACCGCGTCGCCGGGATCGGCCAGGTGGGCGAGGGTCTTCCAGATCGTAGCGTTCTGGTGTGTGGCACCTGTTTCGGCGATCCAGGCCTCGACCTCGGCGGCAAACTCGGGGTTGGGCGGCAGGGGCTCCTCGGTGTCATTGCTTGGGCCGAGGGCGTTGATCGCATCCATCACGGCACCGCGCCGATCCTTGTAGCGCAGCGGCTCGAGGTCCTCTGGCAGCAGGGGCGAACCGAGCAGGTAGTCCTGTTGGCCTTGGCCGAGAGGGAAGGCGATGCGCTGCGCCAGGGGCTCGGCCGGTAGGCCGCCGATGAAGCGTACCGGGACGATAGCGGCGCCGGCTTTCATCGCCATGTCGACGAAGGAGCCGCTGAGCTTGGCCACCGGTTGACGGCAGGTCAGGGAGCGGGTGCCTTCGCAATGCACCGCGACCGAGCGTGGCTCGTTCGCCATCCGCTTGCCCAGCTTGCGGATGATCAGCGGCAAGGAGCGCATGTTCTCGCGCTCGAAGAAGGCGATGACCTCGGGATCGTCGACCCCGGGGTAGGAGAAGCACTGGGCGATCAGTGTTCCGAGCCAGGAGGTGCGATGCTCGGCCTTGGCCAGGGTGACGGTGGGGGTGCCGACCAGGGCGGAGGCGACGATCGAGAAGAGCAGCGATTCGATCCCGACCTGGTGATTGGCCAAGAACAACGTGCTGCGGCCGTAGATCGCGGCCAGGCCCTGCGGGTCGGTGACCACCACCCGGCGCACGAAGCGTTCGATGAGACCGTAGTAGATGTCTTCCACCGGCCAGTCGGTCAACCCGAGATACTCGTCCCAATAGCGCCGTAGGGGAGTGACGTCGGTGCCCGGTAGACCGGCGTCGGTGACCCGCAGCTCCCCTTCGCCGCCGCGCAGGAGAGACACCGGGAAGCGGGTTAGCGGGAAGCGTGCGGCGAAGCCGGCGGCGTGCAGGGGGTCGGTGGGATCACTGACCGTTGTGATGGTCGCCGGGTGGACCTCGGCCCGGCGCGCGACGTGATCTTTGATCGCCACTTCGCGCGCCACGGCCGCTCGATTGCCAGCGGCGGCAGAGACGCCGTAGGCGCGGGCGATCGTACCCGGTAGCCAATCGCTGGCGATCACCTCGGCCTCACTGAGCAATGTGTGCTCACCCTCAAAGCGCGCCAAAGCGAGACCCGGAACGGCGACCTGGTCGCGCAGGAAGGCGCGTCGATGATTGGCCGGGGCTGAGCCGATGGGACCCTTGGGGAGCAAGACCTCGCGCAAGCGCATGTCGGCCCAAGGCTTCTCACCGAGCAGCAGCTGCAGATGGAAGACGGCCTCGCGCGTCTCGGCGTCGTAGCTCTCGAACCGCGCTTCGCAGCGCACCGCACCGGTGGTCGGTGGTCGGCCGTAGAAGCGTGCCTCGCTGAGGCGCTGTGGGTAGGCGACGACGTCGCTCGGGATCTCGGCGCACCAGCGCTGCAAGGCATCGTGCGGGATGCCGTGGGTGGCGGCGTCGAGCAGGGCGGGGTGCAGGGTGCCGTGGGGCACGGAACCGCCGCCGGCGTCGAGCTGTGCAGTGGAGCCGGCGGCGCCTTCCGCCAGCTGACGGAGCAGATGGAAGGCCGGGCCGTGGAATAGGTTGCCGGCGGCGTAGGGATCGGCCACAGGCAGCGCGTCGGCCAGGGATTCGACCGCCTGGGGCGGTGAACAGAAGTCTCGTGCCATCAAAACCCGCCCGGTGGCGGCAACCTCGAAGCGCGAGAGCAACGGGTTCGCCGCATCCCGCCACACCATCAGGCGGAGCTCGACGGCGGCTTTCTCTGAGCCGCGGCGCTCGACCGAGTCGATCTCTGTCTTGAGTCGCAAGGGGCCGTTCGGGAAGGCCACCCAGCGAACCACTCGGACATCTTCCAGCCCGACGACCCGCAACTCGCTGCATCGGGCCTGCGCTGCCGCCGCCAGGCGGTCGACGAGCGACATCATCGGCAAGGCGGGGAGGGTCCAGGTGGGGCAGTGGTCATTGACCCAGGTGTCGCGCTCAGGGTCGAGGATCTCTTCGGCTTGTAGATCTCCACTCGGCTCCGTCTCCACAGGTTGAAACCCGAGGCTTTCTTCGTCGACCCCTGGCGGGGTCGGGAGAGCGGCTCCCGAGGCTGGCTCTTCAATCTCAGGCTCAGGCGCGATCTCAGCCTGAAGCTCCGATCCTGCGGACGGCTCTTCTTCGTCGCGCAGGGACGGACCCGGATAGCCACTGACTTCAGTCCGTGGTGCCTCTGCCCCGGAGATGATCCGCATCCCGAGGTTAGTGGCCGAGTAGATGCGTTTGCCGTCGACCCAGAGGAAGGCTTGGGCGAGAGCGTAGGGGCCGCGGTCGTCGCGCCCGACCTCGACGATCTCGAGCTCGGTCTGGATCAGGCCGTTGGTCGGCAATACCTGGCCGCGGTACTTCCAGGTCAGGGCGTGATCGACCCCAAGAGATTCGAAGCGGGGCCGCTCGATATCGGATCTCATGTCGGTGTGCAACATGTAGAACTGCAGCAACTGGACCATGGCCTCGATGCCGAGAGAGCCGGGCTGCACCGGATCTTGGAAGAAGTGGGCTTTGAAGAACCACTCGCCGGGGTCGACCGTCTTCTCGGCCCGCAGGCGTCCGAGACCGGCCTCGCCGGCGTCGGGCCAGTAACCGGTGATGCGGTCGAGCATCAGGAGCTTCGGTCCGGCCAGGGCCAAGCTGCCGGAGCAGTAGCGCTCGGGCCGGGCGGTGAGATCGACAGCGAAATCCGAATCGCGTTCGAGCCAGCCCCGCGCCTCGTCCGAGGCCGGCAGGCCGACCTGGTTCTGCATCGCTTCGGCGGGAAAGAAACCGAAGGCGGTCTGCATGGTGAAGATCGGCCGCCGTTGATCGTCGCGCATCTCGACCTCGAAGCGGACGATCAGCACACCGGCCGAGCTCGAGGTAGCGACCAGCTTGACGTGGCTGGTCAGGGTGCCGCTCGTGGGATTGACTTCGGCGGTCAGGGTGCCGGTGCCATCCAGGTTGCGGAATTGCAGATCGATGTCCGTGGTCAAGGCGCTGCCGATGTAGGACGCGAGCCAGCCGCAGGGCTGAAGGCCGGCCTCCATCAGCACGGCGAAGGGCATGGTGGGCTGGCCGTTCTCGGCGAAGTACCACGCTTCCGGCGGCACGTCGTACTCCGCTTCCAGCACCGCGCCGGGCTCGAAGCGCCCCATCGCGCCGTCGATGCGGGCGATGCGCGACATGAAGTGGTAGGGCGGGCCGGGCAGGCGAGCAACTTGGCGCGGACCGTCGAACACCCGGTACATATCGCCGAAGGCCTTCGACGGCTTGCCCCAGGCGCAGGCCAGGAGCGAGGCGTAGTCGAAGGCGAAGCCGTTGTGAGAGGCGACGGGGCGCCCAGTCGGC
>JBCCGX010000394.1:0-8422 GCA_039029035.1 Acidobacteriota bacterium
TGAGCATGGTGTACCTCCGTCGAGTGGGCTGGATGATATCCCGTGTCTCATATAATGCCGGCTTCTCTGAGCGATTCCCGACGACGAAAGCACGCGATGCAATTCACCGACGAGCACCAGCTGATGCGCGAGTCCCTGCGTCAGCTCATCGATAGCGAAATCAATCCTTACGTCGACGAGTGGGAAGAAGCCAAGGCATTTCCCGCCCATCAAGTGTTCAAGACCCTCGGCGATGCCGGCTTCCTCGGCATTGCGCGGTCCCCCGAGTATGGCGGCATGGGACTCGATTGGTCTTACAGCCTGGTGATGGCCGAGGAACTCGGGCATATCCGCTGCGGCGGCGTGCCGATGGCGATCGGGGTGCAGACCGACATGTGCACCCCGGCGCTGGAGCGTTTCGGTAGCGACGAGCTGAAGCGCCGGTTCCTCGCCCCGGCGATCGCCGGCGACATGGTGGGTTGCCTCGGGGTCAGCGAGTCCGGCGCCGGCTCGGATGTGGCCTCGATCAAGACCACCGCGCGCAAGGACGGCGACGACTATGTCATCACCGGCGAGAAGATGTGGATCACCAACGGGGGCCAGGCCGATTGGATGTGTGCCCTGGTCAACACCGCGGAGGGTGCGCCGCATCGCAACAAATCCCTGGTCATGATCCCGCTCGATGCCCCCGGGGTCGAGCGCTCGCGCAAGCTCGACAAGCTCGGCATGTGGTGCTCCGACACGGCGCAGATTTACTTCGATGATGTGCGGGTGCCCCAACGTCACCTGATTGGCGAAGAAGGACAGGGCTTCAACTACCAGATGATGCAGTTCCAGGAGGAGCGGCTGTGGGCTGCTGCCAACAGCATCACCGGACTCGACAACGTCATCCGGGAAACGATCCGCTACACCGGCGAGCGTCAGGCCTTCGGCCGGTCGATCCTCGACAACCAGGTGGTCCACTTCAGGCTCGCCGAGTTGTCGACCGAGGTCGAGGCTTTGCGTGCCCTGGTCTACCGGGCCACCGAGCTCTTCGTCGATGGGCAGGACGTCACCCGCCTGGCCTCGATGGCCAAGCTCAAGGCCGGGCGCCTGCAGCGCGAAGTGGCCGATAGCTGCCTGCAGTATTGGGGCGGCCAGGGCTACATGTGGGAGTCTCCGGTGGCCCGGGCCTATCGCGATGGTCGGCTACTCTCGATCGGTGGCGGCGCCGACGAGATCATGCTCGGCATTATCTGTAAATTGGAAGGGACGTTGCCCGGAGCGCGCTGAGCGTTCCGTCAGCAGACCGACGGCCGATGAGCGAGAAGGGCATGGATTGCATTGCCGACGCCGTGGTGGAGGAGACCTGGGAGGAGGTCGCCAGGTTCCCGCCCCAGCGTGCCGAGCGCGAGATGCAGCGGGTGGCCAAGCGACAGCGTCACCTGCTGACTTTCGTCGATGCCTACTCGGAGGATCTGAGCCGCGAAGCTGCCGAACTGGCCTTCTACATGTTCTTCACCATCTATCGGATGTTTCAGCGCGCCTACGGTGTGAAGGTCGCCCGGGTGCACAGCGACAAGATCGAGGCGGGTCTCGATCAGAACGAAAACCTGCTGGGGCGACTCGAGGGGGCGCACGTCAAGTTCATCGAGCGGGTCGCGCAGGTCGAATCGAGCCGCCAACCGCACGTCATGCGCTACCTGGTCGAGACGCTGATCGAAGCTCCGGAAGGCGAGGATCCGGTCGACTTGACCGAGGAAGAGACCGGCATTCTATTCTTGATTCTGAAGACGGTTATCGACGTGCTCGATCGCGCCGTCAAAGCTTGACGACTGCTCCGCCGCGGTCGGGGAGGACACCGTGGACGCCATCTCGCATCGGTTCTGCTTTGGATTGGTCCTGTGCAGTCTGGTCTTGACTTCGGGTGCGGCCCCCGCGGTGGCCAAAGACCCCTGTTCTGAGACCGACGACAACCCGTGGGCCAGCTGGCAGTTCCAGGAAGAGAACGACTTCCTGAGTGGTGAGGACGACTTCTATACCCAAGGTTTGCTGTTCACAGTCACTCGATGCCGTGACCGGACACCCGAGTGGGCGGAGGAGCTCGGTCAGTGGCTTTGGAGCGGCCTCTACTCCGGGCGCGAGAGCAGTGTCGTCTTCAGCCTCGAACTCGGGCAGTACATCTTTACGCCGGAGGATCTGTCGCGGCCGGAGCTGATCGTCGACGACCGGCCCTATGCCGGCTATCTCTTCGGCGGTGTGGTGCTGACGGTGACGGAAGACGGCACCGAGAATCCGGTGCAGCAGATCTTCGAGCTTCAGCTCGGCGTCATCGGTCCGGAGAGTGGGGCTGAATGGGCCCAGGAGCAGCTGCACGAGCTGATCAACAGCCAGCCACCCATGGGTTGGGAAAATCAGTTGCCGTTCGAGGTCGGACTGGAGTTCATTTACCGATGGCAGCGCCGGATCGGTTCCTCGACTTTCGACGTCG
Source organism: Acidobacteriota bacterium (assembly GCA_039029035.1). Classification (GTDB taxonomy): domain Bacteria; phylum Acidobacteriota; class Thermoanaerobaculia; order Multivoradales; family J023; genus JAAELT01. Next base: position 2,450 of record JBCCGX010000394.1, read on the forward strand.
TGCCGCACGTCGGGGGTGGGCTGGGCAACCTGCAGGTCTTCGCCAACCTGGGCGCGACGTTTCGGTTAGGCAAGAATCTCGAGAGTACTTTCCCGGTGCGCATCAACGTGCCGACGCGGAGCGGACGAGCCAACGGAGGGGCGCGGGGCGCAGAAGACACCAGGGCGACCCTGGACGCTGGCAACAGGGCGACGCGAGGGGCAGACGACAACGGAGCGACGTTGGACGTCGAGGACTTCGTGGCGCAGCATACGGCGAACGAAGCACCGAAGTGGGATGGCTTCCTCTTCGTCGGCGCCGATGGCCGTTTCGTCGGGCGCAACATCTTTCTCGACGGCAGTACCTTCGAGGGCAGTCACAGTGTCGACCGCGAGCCCTTCGTTACCGATCTCTCGGCCGGTTTCTCGTTCCGTTACGGTCGCTTTCGGTTCAATTACACCCTCGTGCGGCGGAGCCGCGAGTTCACGCCGCTGCCTGAAGCACGCCGCGACGGCGTGCACGAATTCGGCTCCTTCACCTTCACCTACGACCGGACATTCTGAACCGGAGGCAATCCCTCCCCCTGACTCAGTCGTACATGAGTCGAATCCACGACAACCCGACGAGTTTTGGGCGAGGTTGCCTCGCCTAGGTCGCCATGTGTCGACTCACTGAGGAGGCTCCATGAATCTGAAGAAGCTTGCGCCGGCTGTTCTCAGCGGCGTCTTGGTGGCCTGCGCCGCTGCCGAAACGCCTGCCCCTGGGCTCCCAGCCACCGAGTTACCGGCAGACCTACCGAGCGACTACAAACAGCAGATCCCCCGCGGACGGATCGCGTCGATCGACACGCCCGAGTTCGTCTCGGCCAGCGAGGCTGAGATCTCGGAGGATGCCTGGGTTCTCGGGGTGGTGGTCGACGGCGAGGCGCACGCTTACAGCCTCAATCTTCTCAACCGGCATGAGATCGTCAACGACAAAATCGGCGGCAAGAACTTCGCCGCGGTGTGGTGACCGTTGGCCAACACGGCCGTCGTGTACGGCCGCGACTATGGCGACAAGACGCTCAACTTCGAAGCCTCGGGGGGGCTGATGCATGCTTCTCTGGTGATGCAGGACAAGGAGACCGACTCTTATTGGTCGATCATGACCGGCGATTCCCTCTCTGGTGACTTCAAAGGCACCCGCCTGGTGGAGTTGCCGATCGGCGCCAAGATGCAGTGGAAAGACTGGTTGGCGGAGCATCCCGACACGCGGATTCTGTCGGTCAACGTGGCCGAGCCAGGGGAAGCGCCAGAGTACGTCCAGCATGAGGACGAGGATTACTACAGCGAGTACTTCAGCTCAGAGGACGGTTTTCGCGGTACTCAGGCGGCCGACGGCCGGTTGCCGACCAAAGAGCCGATCTACTCCTTCCAGCTCGACGGCCAAGCCTATGCTGTGCCACTCTCGCAGCTGGCTGATGGCAGTGCCTTCGAGGCCGCTGGCAAGCACCTCTTCCTCTATCGCCCCAAAGGGGTTGCGATGTTCTATTCGACCCTGGCCTACCAGTCGTCGGTCGGAGGCTTCGAACAACGGGCCGGGGCCTGGCGTCACGCCGAATCCGGGGCGATCTTCGACCCGGACGGTGAGGGCTTCGAGGGTGACGGCGGGCAGCAGGTCTCTCGCCTCGATGGTTTCGATACCTTCTGGTACAACTGGAGCCTGACCCACCCCGAGACCGAGATTCTGCGTTAACTCGAGCCTTCCGCTTCGCTCTGACCTTCACGGGTGCTGCTCTTGAGCAGCAGTGCCCGGCGCTTGGTGATGCCGTCGAGCCAGATGGGGATGAAGGCGCTCATATCTTGTAGCTCGGTGTCGATCTCGCGCAGCAAGCCGACCATGCGGCCTGAGAAGGCCGCGTGGCAGGCCTCGAGATCGCGCACGCTCTGCTCGCGTTCCGGCAGCGAGCCGTTGACGGAGCCCTTCATCTGCTCGATAGCGCGCCGGCCGGTGGCGTGCAGCTCCATCAGCACCTGGCATTGGGTGGGGATCTCGGCAGCGTACCGATCGAGAATCTCCATCTCGTAGAAACGGATCCCGCGCAGGGCCAGGACCTCCTTGAGCTTCGGCGTCAGGCCGTTGATCAGCTCTTCCAGGAAGCCGATCGCCTCGTGCCACGTCTGGCCGACCGGCAGCGCCTGGGATTTGGCGATGTCTGCTGCCAGGCTCGACAGGCGCCGGTCGGGTGAAGCGATCATCTGCTCCAGGTATTCCCACAAGCGACTGACCGTGGCGTGTAGCCACTCAGCTTCCTCGAGATCCTGTGGAAAGCGCCGCGACAGGAAGTAGTCGGCGTCATGGAAGCTGCGTGGATCGCTGGCCATGATCTCGCCGAAGGTGTCTTGTAGAAAGCCGTGGATCTGGCCGATCGAAACGCACAGCAGCTTGCGGACGCGAATCAGCTGCTTGCTGTCGACATCGGCGGAGAACTGGTCGAGGTCTGCCAGCACCGAGTCGGACAGCATGTCGAGCGATAGCTCGGCGCGCTGGCGCGCATCTTCGAGGGCGGGGAAGCGCGATGGCACGCGCAGCAAGGGGGCCATTTCGGCGCGGATCAGCTCGCCGACCTGGCGGACCTTGCGCCAGATTTCCTGCAGGCGCTCCGGCGAGCAGTGCAAGATCGCGTAGTTGCTCTCGAGGACACCGCCGAGTAGACGGATACAGCCCAAAAAGGTGCGGATCCGCGGGTTTTGCCAGCGGATCTTCTCGATCGTCCAGTCGGTGATCGTCAAGCCTGCAGGCAGATTGAGCTGGTGGTCGGCGAGCAGAATCGGCGTCTGGGAGTACCGGTTTTCCATGACACGTCCAGGGGTGAAGCGGTGCTCGAAGTCGAAGTTGCCAGATCAGAGGTCCGTTCGGCGGGCGGTCTCCCAATGCTTGGCGCCGCGCTGCTCGATGCGCAAGCGAATCAGGCTGCGATCAGCGCGGCCGATGGTCTCGTCCAGGGTCTCGGAGTGCTCGCGTAGGGCCCAACCAAAGGAGAGGGGGACCGGTGCCTCCGCCTGGACGACCGAGCGGATCCGGTTGGCCGCCTCGGCGGCGAAGTTGCCGCGCTCGCCGAGCAGGAGGGCGAGGAACTCGTCTCCGCCGATACGCACGACCGGATCCTCGGCCCGCACGTGACGCATCAGGAAACGACTGACCTTGACCAGAATCTCGTCGCCTTTCTGATGTCCGTGCAGATCGTTGTATTCCTTGAAGTGATCGATATCGATCACCACCGCGCCCCAAGTGATCTCGTGGTTATCCAGGCGTTCGCTCTCCTGGGTCAGGTAGCGACGGTTGTAACAACCGGTCAATGGATCACGGACGCTGTACTCGCGCAGCTGGTCTTCGAGCTCTTTGCGCTGGGTGATGTCGATCAAGATGCCGTGGCACAGCGCTTCACCGGTGCTCGGATCGTCCACCAGGTAACAGGTGTCGAGCAAGGTGCGGACGCCACCGTCGGGTCGTTTGACCTGGAACTCGAACTCCCGCACCGTGCCGTCGCGCCGCAAGAGCTTCATCTCGCGCTTGCGCCGCTCGGGGTCGACGAAGAGCTCCGGCGCGGTGTAAGTACGCAGTTGCTCGACGGACTCGACGCCGAAAATCTCCAGCATCGCCGGGTTGGCATCCAGCAAGTCACCTTCGGGATTGGTGATGTAGATCCCCTCGCGAAGGTTGTGGACGAACTTCTTGAGCGTCTCGGGAGCTTCCAAGCTGCGGTAGCGGGTCATGGCCTCGATTCGTTCCCGATCCCGGGCCCTAAAGCTCGGAACCTGCCGATGCGTCGCTTGTTGGTTTGAGGCGAGCGGTGCTCGAACCAGGAATCATATCGGATCGGCAGGGCTGCGGGCTGGCTCAGGGCTTGGGTTCTTGGTCCTTGATCTCGTCCCACACCGCGTCGAGCTCCTCGAGAGTGGCGTCGGGCAGGCTACGGTCGCGGTCGACGAAAACCTCCTCCAACGCCTCGAAGCGGCGGCGGAACTTCCTGTTGGCGCCGCTCAAGGCCGCTTCGGGATCGATCTTCAGGTGCCGAGCGAGGTTGACGACGGCGAAGAGGAGATCGCCGATCTCTTCTTTCTGCCGCTCCGGCTCGTCGGTCGCGATCACTTCGTCGACCTCGGCGAGCTCCTCCCGGATTTTGGCCATGACGCCGCCGATCTCCGGCCAATCGAAGCCTACCCCGGCCGCCTTCTGAGTCATCCGGTGGGCGCCGGTGAGAGCTGGTAGGGAGCTCGGGACACCCGCCAGCACCGAGCGTCGAGGCTCGTCGCCGCGACTTTCCAGCTTGCGCCGCTCCCAGGCGCGGTGCGCCGCCGCGGCGTCGGTGAGCGGTTCGCTGACCGCGCCCTCGCCGGCGGCCGGGCCGAAGACATGCGGGTGGCGGGCGATCATCTTGTCGTGCACGGTGTCGATGGCGTCGCCGAGATCGAACGCCTTTTCCTCCTCCGCTAGCCGAGCGACGAAGACGGCTTGAAAGAGCAGGTCGCCGAGCTCGTCACGCAACTCCTGCCGATCACCGCCATCGATTGCCGCTGCGGCCTCGTGTGTTTCCTCGATCAGGTAGGCGCGGACGCTATCCAGCGTTTGCTCCCGATCCCACGGGCAACCGTCCGGCGACCGTAGCCGGGCGATGAGTTGGCGCAGCTTCTCGATGTCGGCGGGCATTGCAGTCGACGGGCGCTGACCTGCGGGCGTTTGCGGTTAGAATGCTTCCGCCAAGCAGCCCAGGACCACGAAGCGACGATGCATGGACCGCAGATGGACCGCTCGAAGGATTGTGATGCGGCTCCATGTTCTCCCAGGCGGTGGCTTCGGGCAAGTGAATCGTCACCCTATCTCGGAAGGATTCCCATTTGAGTAACGATAGTCAGAGGGATTCGGGCGCTCGCGGCCTCGATAAGAAGAGTCTCAAGGTCACTGACCGCAGGATGTTCACACCGGATGGAGAGCTGCGCGAGGAGTTCCAGGAGTTTTCCGACGCCGGTGGCGTCGAGTCCCCGGCGAAGTCGCCGGCGAGCGATCCATCACCACCGCAGGCCGCGCCGCGGGAGGCTGCGCCTGCGCCACGGCAGCCGACGCCGGCCGCACCGGCACCCGCCGCACCGACGCCGGCCGCGCCGACGCCGGCCGCGCCAGAGCCGGAGGCTTCGGAGCCGGAGGCTTCGGACGAGCCCCCCGGGCCCGGCATGTTGGATCTCGTCCGGTTACTCGCCGAGCACGCGTCGATCTATCTCTCCGAAGCGCGTGGCGGTAATCCGCAAGCGGCGTCGCAGAATCTCGAACTGGCGCGTCTGCACATCGACCTTCTGGCAGTTCTCGAGGCCAAGACGAAGGGCAACCTGACATCTTCGGAAGCGGCGATGCTCGAAGACGCCATCTATCAACTGCGAGCCGGCTACGTCGGAATCCGAGGCTGAGCCCCGGCATGAAGCGAAGCGTCAGCTGCTACGTCGGGGCGGAGCCCTCGGGGAGCTGTCGGCGTGGCACTCGGCGCAGCCGATGGCCTCAGCAGCGCCAGGTCCTGGCGGCGGCCCTCTTGGCTGTGCTGGCCACCTGGCTGCCGGCTTCGGCCGCTCGCGGCCAGGAGTCGAGCAACGAGTCGGGGCTCGAGCTGACGTCACCGGTGCGGCAGCAGCTGAAGCTGTTGACCGAGTCGTGGCGCAACTGGACGCGGGCCTACTACCAGTCGGAGCAGGACGTGGCCGAAGGTGCGGTACAGCAGTTGCTCGGCACGGCCGGAGGCCTCGGGATGTCGACACTGCCCGATCTGAGCAACGCGGCGAGTGCTTTTGCCGTGCGCTCGGCGCGCGAGGGTGATTTCGATCGCGCCCGCTGGGTGCTGGACAACGCGCGGCAGCTCGATCCCGACCGGCCCGAGACCGACTACGCCGCCGCCGCCATCCAGAAGCTTGCCGGTGACTACCTGGGCGTGGTGCGCCACACTGTCCAGGGGCACCTCAGGCTCCTACA